>JALZDI010000179.1 GCA_030862655.1 Actinomycetota bacterium
CCACGTGCGCATCGAGGGCACCAGCGCCTGGGACCTGCAGAACGCGTTCATCGACTTCTGGAACCAGCGGCGCGCCCCCGACCTGCCGACGCTGCGCGACGACGGAACCAGCCAGTGGGAGGCCCGCATCCGGGTGCACCGCAACGTGCCGCGGTCATGGGTGTTCCCGATCCGGGGCGTGTACCTGGAGGCGATCGACCGCGCCCAGCACCACATCTACATGACCCAGGCCTACTTCATCCCCGACGAGGACTTCCTCGGCTCGCTGCTCGCCGCCGCCCGCCGCGGGGTGGACGTGCGGCTGCTGTTGCCCCGGGTGTCCAACCACGTGGTGGCCGACTGGCTGTCCCGGGGCTTCTACTCCACGCTGCTGCGCGGCGGGGTCCGGCTGATGCTCTACGAGGACGCGATGGTGCACGCCAAGACCGCGACCATCGACGGGGAGTGGACGACGATCGGCACCGCGAACATCGACCGGGTCAGCCTGACCGGCAACTACGAGGTCAACGTCGAGTTCTACGACCGCGACCTGGCCGCGCAGATGCAGCGGGTGTTCGCCACCGACTGCGGCAACGCGCACGAGCTCACGCTGTCCGAGTGGGAGCGCCGCAACGTTGCCGCGAAGCTCAGCGAGGCCGTGCTCGCGCCGCTCCGTCCCCTGCTCTGAGTGTGCGGGCGTCTGGGCCCGCGTCCGTGACGTCCGAAGACCCTCGGGAACCGGCGGCACGGTCCGGGCGCCGGGCTACCGCGGCAGGTGCCGGCGGGATGGCATCCGCGGGCCCCGTCGGGGCGGGCCGCCGCCCACCATCTCGACCAGCCGCTGCACGCGGTAACGGTGCGGCCGGTACGGCGCCAGCAGCTCGGCCAGCCCGGCGTCGTCGGTCGGGGTGCCGGTCAGCGTCCAGCCGATGTTCTTGGCGACGTGGTAGTCGCCGAAGCTGACCGCGTCGGAGTCGCCGTGCGCGCGCTGGCGCACCTCCGCCGCGGTCCAGACGCCGACCCCGGGCAGCGAACGCAGGCGCCGCTCGACCTCCACGCCCGGCAGCCCGACGGTGCGCTCGAGCCCGTCGGCAACCCGGGCCGCACGCACCACCACCTTCGACCGCGCAGGGTCGACGTGGCAGCGCAGCCACTCCCAGGACGGGATCGCCCGCACCTGCGCGGGCGTGGGGAGCACGCGCATCCCGCGACGCTCGCCGGGACCGGGCGCGGGCTCGCCGTACCGCCGCAGCAGCGTGCGCCAGCCGCGCCAGGCCTCCTGCCCGGTGACCTTCTGCTCCAGCGCGGCGGCCACCAGCGCCTCGAACACCAGCCCGGTCGCGGGCACCCGCCAGCCGGGGTGGCGCCGCAGCGCCTCGCGCAGCAGCGGGTGCTCCGGCGCGAACCCGTCGGGGTCGTCGGAGGCTCCGAGCATGGCCGGCAGCCGGTGCAGCAGCCAGTCGCCGCCGGGCCCCCAGGCGGCGGCGCGCACCACACCGGTCGCGCGGTCCTCGCGCAGCCGCAGCGTGCCGGGCCCGTCCGGTGTGCGCGAGGCGCGCCACACGCAGCCGCCGTCGACCTGGTACGTCGGGTCGCCGCTCCCCCGGCGCAGCGGCGCCAGCACCGCGCCGACCTCGCAGGGGAACCCGGGCCGCCACGTCCGCTCGGCGACGCGGCTGAGAGCTGTCGGCACGAGACAGCACAATAGACCCGTGCACCTGCAGTCACTGGTCACGACCTCTCGCGAGATCGCGTCGACCCGGTCGCGCAGCGCCAAGACGCGGCTGCTGGCCGACGCGCTGCGCGCCGCCGAGCCGCACGAGGTGGAGACCGTGGTCAGCTACCTCTCCGGCGAGCTGCGCCAGCGCCGCGTCGGTGTGGGCTGGCGGTCGCTGCAGCAGCTGCCGCCCCCGGCGGAGGAGCCGTCGCTGACCGTCGGCGAGGTGCACGAGGCGTTCGAGCGGATGAGCCTGCTCTCCGGCGCGGGGTCGCAGGCCGCGCGCGGCGACCTGCTGACCGAGCTGTTCGCCCGCGCGACCGCCGACGAGCAGCGTCACCTGAGCCTGCTGGTGATGGGCGAGCTGCGCCAGGGGGCGCTCGACGGCGTGATGCTCGCCGCGGTCGCCGCCGCGTCCGGCGTACCCGATCCGGTCGTGCGGCGGGCGGTGATGCTGCGCGGCGCCACCGGACCGGTCGCCGCGGTCGCCCTGGCCGAGGGCGCCGAGGGTTTGGACCGGTTCCGGCTGCGGGTGGGGCAGGGCCTCCGGCCGATGCTCGCGTCCACCGCCCCCGACGTCGCTGCCGCGATGACCAAGGCCGCCCCCGAGGGCGGGCCCGTCGCGCTGGAGTGGAAGGTCGACGGCATCCGGGTGCAGGCGCACCGCGACGGCGACGAGGTGTCGGTGCTCACCCGCTCGCTCGACGACATCACCGCGCGGGTGCCCGAGATCGTGGAGGCGGTGCGCGCGCTCGACGCCGGGTCGGTGGTGCTCGACGGCGAGGCGGTGGCGCTCGACGAGGCCGGGCGGGCCAGGCCGTTCCAACAGACCGGCTCCCGAACGGCCAGCAGCGCCGATGTGGCGCAGCTGCGGGCCCGGGTGCCGCTGACGACGTACTTCTTCGACCTGCTGCACGTCGACGGCACCGACCTACTCGACCTGCCCGCCGCCGACCGGCAGCAGCGGCTGGAGACCCTGCTGCCGGACGAGCAGCGGATACCTCGCCTGGTCACCGACGACCCCGAGGCCGCGTCCGGCTTCTTCGCCGCCGCCCTGCGGGCCGGCCACGAGGGGGTGGTGGTCAAGCGGCTGACCGGCCCCTACGAGTCCGGGCGCCGCGGCGCCGGCTGGGTGAAGGTCAAGCCACGGCACACGCTCGACCTGGTGGTGCTGGCCGCCGAGTGGGGCCACGGCCGTCGCCGCGGCTGGCTGTCCAACCTGCACCTCGGCGCCCGCGACGAGGCCACCGGCGAGCCGGTGATGCTGGGCAAGACGTTCAAGGGGCTCACCGACGCGATGCTGACGTGGCAGACCGAGCACCTGCTGGCACTGGAGACCGACCGCGACGGCCACGTCGTGCACGTCCGCCCCGAGCTCCTCGTCGAGGTCGCCTTCGACGGCGTCCAGACCTCCCCGCGCTATCCCGCGGGCATGGCGCTGCGCTTCGCGCGGGTGCTGCGCCACCGCACCGACAAGCGCGCCGACGAGGCCGACACCGTGGCCACCGTGCGGATGCTGCACCAGGGCGGGCACCGGGGGGACACGCACCCGACGAGCGTGTAACTGCGCGTTACAGGCTCGGCTAGGGTGACGACGTGGTCCACGACGTCAGCGCTGCGCCCGGGGGAGGTCGCGGGCGCCGTCGGCCGGCCGCCGCCGCCCGCCGACGCGAGCGCGAGCAGGCGATCCTCGCCGCGACCCGTGCGCTGTTCGACGAGCACGGCGTCCGCAACGCCCAGATCGACGACATCGCCCGGGCGGTCGGGGTCAACCGGGCGATCATCTACCGGCACTTCATCGGCAAGGAAGAGCTGTTCGGCCTCACGCTCGTGGGCTACCTCGACGAGCTGGCCGCGGCGCTGCGCGACGCCGACCCCCTCGACGCCGACCCGGTGACGCGGCTGGGCCGGCTGACCGCCGCCTTCCACGACTACGGCATGGCCTACCCGGCATTCGTCGACTGCGCCCAGGCCCTGATGCGCAACACCGGGGCGGAGCTGTTCCAGGAGATCAGCGAGGGCGCGGTCTTCCGGCTGGGCCGCTCCATCGCGCAGTGCCTGGGCCACCTCGTGGAGGTGCTGGAGGCCGGCAACGCGGCCGGGCAGTTCCACATCGACGACCCCCATCTGCTCGCGAACACCCTCTACGCGCAGGGGCTCGGCACCATGCAGCTGGCGCGGCTGGGGCTGCTGGTCAAGGAGGAGGCGCCGGGTACCCCCACCGTCGCGCCGCTGTCGGCGGACCAGGTGCGCGAGTACCAGGTCGCGGCCAGCGTGGCGATGGCGGTGGGGATCAGCGACGGACAGCAGCACCGATAGGGAGTCGACGACGTGGGCGGACGGATCATCGTGTGGGGCGCGACCGGTTACACCGGCGGGCTGGTGGCGCGGGAGCTCGCCGAGGCAGGCGTCCCGGACATCGTCCTCACCGGGCGCAGCCGGCCGCGCCTGGAGGCGCTCACGGCCGAGCTTGGCGGACGCTACGAGGTGGCGGTCGCCGACTCCGACCGGCCGGAGTCCCTGCGGGCCCTGGTCGGAGGCGACGACGTGCTGGTCGCCACCGTCGGGCCGTTCACCCGGCACGGCTGGGCCGCCGCGCAGGTGTGCGCCGAGACCGGCTGCCGCTACCTCGACAGCACCGGGGAGCCGCCGTTCATCCGGCGGCTCACCGACGAGCTGCGCCCGGTGGCCGAGCGCAGCGGCGCGGTGCTGGCCCCCGCCTTCGGCTACGACTTCGTGCCCGGGCAGCTGGCCGCGGTGCACGCGCTGCGGGCGGCACCGACCGCCGGCACGGTGCGGGTCGGCTACTTCACCACGGGCTCCGGGGCGCAGCGGTGGACCTCCGGCGGCACCGCCGCGTCGATCGCCTCGGTCATGGCCGAGCCGTCGTACGCCTGGCGCGGCGGCCGGCTGGTCACCGAGCGGCCGGCGGCGCGGGTGCGCAGCTTCCCGGCCTCCGGCGGGCGGCTGACCGGCATCAGCGTCGGCGGCTCCGAGCACCTGTTCCTGCCGCGCACGTTCCCGCAGCTGCACGACGTCGACGTGTTCCTCGGCTGGGCCGGCCGACGCTCCCGGCTGGTGCAGGCGGGCTCGGCGGTCGCCAGCCCGCTCACCCGGCTGCCGGGGGCCACCCGGCTGGCCGACCGGGCGACGGCGCGTTTCGTGCGCGGGTCGACCGGCGGGCCCTCGGCGCAGGAC
>JALZDI010000180.1 GCA_030862655.1 Actinomycetota bacterium
CGGTGCGGCAGGTCGAGCTCGCCGCTGTGGGTCGCGCGGGCGGCCGCCTCGCGGGACATCTGCGAGGTGTTGGTCAGGTTGCCGTTGTGGCACAGCGCGATCGACCCGGTCGAGGTGGACCGGAAGGTGGGCTGGGCGTTGCTCCAGGTGCTCGCTCCGGTGGTGGAGTAGCGGGCGTGGCCGACGGCCACATGTCCCTTCAGGGACTCGAGGGTCGGCTCGTCGAAGACCTGCGCAACGAGCCCCATGTCCTTGTAGACCAGCGTCTGACGACCGTTGCTGACCGCGATGCCGGCCGACTCCTGGCCGCGGTGCTGCAGGGCGTAGAGGCCGTAGTAGGCGAGCTTGCCGACCTCCTCGCCGGGAGCCCAGACACCGAAGACCCCGCAGGCGTCCTGCGGGCCCTTGTCCTGGGGGTCGAGGTCGTGGTTGAGCCGACCGTCACCGCGAGCCACGCGGCGAGTCTAGGTGATGGGTACGACGATCTCCGCGCTGCGCCGGTGCGTCGCCGGTCACGGACGGAATCAGGGCCGGATTTGGCGAAATGTTTGCGGGTGCGCATTTCCCTGGTCGATAGGGGTGGCAGCAGACCTTGCGTCCTGGAGGAACGTCTGATGCCCGCCCACCCCACACCGACCCCCGCACGGCCCGGCCTGGTCTCGGTCGCCGTCGCCCTGATCGCCCTGTGCGCCCCCCTGCTGGTGACCTCCACCGCGTTCTCCGCGGGGCCGGGACCGCGCGGCAACCCGCGGGCGTTCGCGTTCATCTCCCGCACCGGCGGGGACGCCCCGGTCGCCCGGTGGAACCCGTGCCGCCGGATCGGCTACCGGGTCAACGCCCGGCAGGGCGGGCCGGGGGCGCTGGCCGACGCCAAGAAGGCGGTGGCGCGGATCGCCGACCGCAGCGGCCTGCGCTTCGCCTACCGCGGCCGCTCCCGGGTCATCCCCGGCGGACGGCGGGACCGGTACCCGCGCGACACCGACCTGGTCATCGCCTGGGCCCGGCCCCGGCAGTCGAGGCATCTGCGCGGCACCGGCGCGGCCGGCATGGGCGGACCCTCGTGGACCTCGGCCCGCGACGAGCGCAACCGGCCGGCGGCGATGATCACCCGCGGGTTCGCCGTGCTCAACGCCCGGCTGCCGCTCGAGGGCGGCTTCCGTCGCGGTCCCCGCTACGGCTACCAGGGCACCCGCGGCCAGCTGCTGATGCACGAGATCGGGCACGCCGTCGGGCTGGGCCACCCGCGGCAGGACGACCGGTGGCAGATCATGTACGGCGCGATGACGCGCAAGCGCGCGGTGTGGGGTGCCGGCGACCTGCGGGGGCTGCGACGCGTCGGCGCGTCCCGGGGCTGCCTGCGGCGCGCCTCCCTCCGCCACGCGCGGATGTCGGCCCAGACCGGGACGACGGGGACGCGGTCGGCGCACCTGCGCTGAGCGGCTGATCAGCCGGGCGTCAGCGAGGCCAGCCGCTGCAGCAGCAGTGCCTCGGCGAGGCAGACCCGGGCGAACTCGCCGAGGTGCAGGCTCTCGTCGGCGCCGTGCGCGCGGGTGTCGGGATCCTCGACGCCGGTGACCAGGATCGCGGCCTCGGGGTAGGCCTCGGCGAACGCGGCGATGAACGGGATGCTCCCGCCCACGCCCATGTCGACCGGCTCGGTGCCGTCCCAGGCTTCGCGGAAGGCCGCCCGGGCCGCGTCGTAGGCCGGTCCGGCGGCGTCGACCGCGAACGGCTGCCCGGTCTCGCCCCGGTGCACGGTGACCTGCGCGCCCCACGGCACGTGCCCCTCCAGGTGCCGGGCGAGGGCGTCCAGCGCCTTCTCCGCTTCGTCGCCCGGTGCGACCCGCAGCGACACCTTGGCCCGGGCGAGCGGCTGCAGGGTGTTCGACGACTCGGCGACTCTCGGTGCGTCGATCCCCAGGACGGTGAGCGCGGGACGGGTCCACAGCCGCTCGGCCAGCGACCCGGTGCCGACGGGCTCGACCCCGTCGACGAGGCCGGCCTCGGCCCGGAACCGCTGCGTGGGGTAGTCCAGGTCGGCCGCCGGCCCCGATGCGAGTCCCGACACCGCGACGTCGCCGGCGTCGTCGTGCAGCGTCGCCAGCAGCCGGCACAGCGCGGTCAGGGCGTCCGGCGCGGCCCCGCCGTACATGCCGGAGTGCAGCGCGTGCTCGAGCGTGCGCACCTCGACCACGCAGTCGGCGAGCCCGCGCAGCGAGGTGGTGAGGGAGGGTACGCCGATGTCCCAGTTGGCCGAGTCGGCGATCACGATGACGTCGGCGGCGAGCAGGTCCCGGTGCCCCTCGAGGAACGACGCCAGGGTCGGCGAGCCGACCTCCTCCTCGCCCTCGACGAACACGGTGACGCCGACCGGGGGCTCCCCGTCGTGGGCGCGGATCGCGGCCAGGTGCGCGGCGATGCCGGCCTTGTCGTCGGCGGCACCGCGGGCGTAGAGGCGTCCGTCGCGCTCGGTCGGCTCGAACGGCTCGCTCGACCAGTCGGCCCGTGACCCGGTGGGCTGCACGTCGTGATGGGCGTAGAGCAGCACGGTGGGCGCACCGTCGGGGGCGGGTCTGCGGGCGACCACGGCCGGCTGCCCGCCGTCGGCGGAGACGACCTGGACGTCGGGGAAGCCGGCGCCGGTGAGGAGGTCGGCGGTGGCCGCGGCCGACCGTCGTACGTCCTCGTGCCGGGAAGGGTCGGCGCTCACCGAGGGGATGCGGACGAGGTCCTCGAGGTCGGCGCGCACGCCGGGGAGCACCCGTTGCACGGCGTCGCGCAGGTCGGCGGTGACAGGGCTGGCGTTGGCCTGGTCGGTCATGGGCGGCCATGCTAGGCCGGGCCCGCAGGTCCGCTACAGCCAGTGATGGTTCCGTAACGCAAAGCGAGAGGCCTCGTTGGGTATCGGGTGTCCACACACGGTGGTGTGGCCAGACCGGAAGGTAGGAACATGCGCAAGCTCGGTGTCGTCGCCGCGATCGCGGTGACGCTGACCGCGGCCGGGGCGACCAGTGCCCAGGCCGAAGGCTCGTCGGCACAGGTGGCCGGCCTGGACAACCCCGACCGGATCGCCGGCAGCTACATCGTGGTGCTGGAGAAGGGCGCCGCGCTCGCACAGGCCGTCGACAGCGCCCGGGGCACGCTCGGCGTGGACGTGGGCCACGTGTACCGGTCCGCGGTCCGCGGCTACTCGGCCCGGATGAGCCAGGCCGCCGCCGAACGGCTGGCGCAGGCGCCCGGGGTGGCGGCGGTGCAGGCCGACAGCCGCGTCGAGGCGACCGCGCAGAGCACGCCCACCGGCATCAACCGCGCCAACGCCGACGCCAGTCCGACCGCGGCCGTCGACGGCGCGGACCAGCGGGTGAACGTCGACGTCGCGGTGATCGACACCGGCGTCGACCTCGACCACCCCGACCTCAACGTGTACCGCCAGGGCGAGACCAACTGCGCGCTGCTCGGCATCAGCCCGGACGACCAGAACGGGCACGGCACACACGTCTCCGGCACGATCGGCGCGCTGGACAACGACCAGGGCGTGGTCGGCATGGCGCCGGGCGCGCGCATCTGGCCGGTGAAGGTGCTCAACGCCGCCGGCGTCGGCCGCACCTCCGACGTGATCTGCGGCATCGACTACGTGACCGCGCACGCAGACCAGATCGAGGTCGCCAACATGAGCCTCGGCGGTGGCGGCGAGGACGACGGCAACTGCGGCCGGAGCAACGGCGACGCGCAGCACCAGGCGATCTGTGCGTCGGTCGCGGCCGGTGTCACCTACGCGGTGGCGGCCGGGAACGACTCCGCGGACGCGGCCGAGTCGACGCCGGCGGCGTACGACGAGGTGATCACGGTCAGCGCGCTGGCCGACTTCAACGGCCAGCCCGGCGGCGGCGCGGCCCCGACCTGCCGCCAGGACGTCGACGACACGTTCGCCGACTTCTCCAACCACGGCTCCGACGTGGACCTGGTCGCGCCGGGCACCTGCATCACGTCCACCTGGATGGGTGGCGGCTACGACACGATCTCGGGCACCTCGATGGCCAGCCCGCACGTCGCGGGGGGCGCCGCGCTGTACGCCGCGAACAACCCCGGCGCATCCCCGGGGCAGGTGCAGTCGGCGCTGGAGTCGGCCGGCAGCAGCGACTGGAACGCCGTCGACGACCCGGACGGCACCAAGGAGCCGCTGCTCGACGTCACCGGCTTCTGACCCGCCCCCGGAAATCGGCTGTAACCGCCTGTTCTCCCTCGTTCCCTCCCTGAATTCGGGGAGGGAACGAGGGAAACGGGGCGGGGAGTGCGACGGTGAGACACCGCCGGGGCCGTCACTCCAGCGGCAGCAGCGCGGCGAGGTCGGAGCGCTCGCCGGAGGCCACCAGCCGACCATCCGCGACCGCCTCGGCCCAGGTCGTCGCTCCGCGGGCCAGCCGGACCCACGTCAGCGCGTCGGTCTCCACGACCGCGGGGGGCGTACCCCGGGTGTGCCGGGTGCCGCCGACGCACTGCACGGCGGCGTACGGCGGGACGCGCACCTCGACGCTGCGACCGGGATGCCGTGACACCAGTACCGCGAGGTAGTGCTTGGTCAGCAGGCGCAGCGCGTCGGGATCGCGCTCGTCCGCACGCAGGGCGTCCCAGGCGGCCGCCACCTGCTCGGCGGACGCCTGCTTGAGTCGGGCGGGCACGGCGGCGACCCTACCGGCGCTCGTTCCTCGCCAACCTCAGCCGCCGCGGAAGAACCGCAGCAGCCCGTCGGCCAGCACCCCGGGCGTCTCCTCGGTCATGTGGTGGCCGCTGTCGATGCCGTAGCCCGACAGCTCGGTCGCCCAGGGCCGCCACACCCCGAGCACGTCGTGGTCGTACAGCGCCGCGAGATCGTCGCGCTCACCCCAGA
>JALZDI010000181.1 GCA_030862655.1 Actinomycetota bacterium
GCGCTCACCCGCACATTGTGGCGCCGCGACCCGTGCGGCCCGGGGCATCGACGCGGCCTCAGCGTGTCGGCCGCTGCCAGCGGACCACGGCACTCGAGCGCGGCGGCGCGACGGCGGGCAGTCGGCGGTCGAGCAGCGCGGACTCGGCCACCTGCAGCGCGCTCTCCAGGTAGGCGACCCGCTCGCGCAGGCCGTCGACCTCGTTCTGCAGGGCGAGGATGCGGCGCACGCCCTCCAGCCCGATGCCCTGCCCGGTGAGCTCGGCCACCTCGCGCAGCTGCTCGATGTCGTGCCAGGAGTAGCGGCGTCCGCCTCCGCCGGTGCGGCCCGGCTGGACCAGGCCCATGCGGTCGTAGCCGCGCAGCGTCTGCGGATGCATGCCGGTGAGCTCGGCGGCGACGCTGATCACGAACACCGGGGCGTCGCGGTGCCGCACCTCGAACTCGACGCGCTCGGCGTACTCGGGGCGGCCGACGTCGGGCTGCGGCCGGGGGCGGCGACGTTCGGCCATCACGTCACCCCCTCGCCTTGCTGAACAGGTCGGCGCGCAGGTCGCCGTGGTCGGCCGAGGCCGCGCGCAGCGCCTCCAGCGCCTTGCGGGCCTCCTCGCTGAGCGCGGAGGGTACGACGACCTCGACGCTGACCAGCAGGTCGCCGTGGCTGCCGTCCTTGCGGCGTCCGCCCTTGCCCCGCACGCGGAAGGTGCGGCCGTTGGGCGTGCCCGCCGGGACCTTCAGCGTGACGGCGCGGCCACCGAGGGTCGGGACCTTGATCTCGGCGCCGAGCGCGGCCTCGTCGAAGGACACCGGCACGGTGAGCGTCAGGTTGTCGCCGGAGCGGCCGAACAGCGCGTGCTTGCCCACGTGCACCAGCACGAAGAGGTCGCCGGCGGGCCCGCCCCGCTCACCGGGCGCGCCCTTGCCGCGCAGCCGGATCCGCTGGCCGTCCTTGACCCCGGCCGGGATGCGCACCTGCATGGTGCGTGAGGAGGTGCCGCGGCCCGACCCGTGGCACACCGGGCAGGGGTCCTCGACCACCAGCCCGCGGCCACGGCACTGCTGGCAGGGCTCGGTCATCGCGAACACCCCACCCTGGCTGGTGGTCTGCATGCCGGTGCCCTGGCAGGTGGGGCAGACCTTGGGCACGGTGCCGCTGCGCGCGCCGGTACCGGAGCATCCCGGGCAGGCCGACTCGCTGGTCATCTGCAGCGGCACGGTCACACCGCTGATGGCCTGGTCGAACGAGATCGTGGCCTCGGTCTCCACGTCAGCACCCCGGCGGGCATGGGTGGTACGGCGACCGCCGCCGCCGAAGATGTCGCCGAGCAGGTCGCCGAGGCCCCCGCCACCGCCACCGTGCCGCTCCCCCAGCAGGTCGCCGAGGTCGAACGTGGTGGTGCCGCCGCGGCGCGCGCCGCCGGGCGGCGGGCGGAACCCGCCGGCACCGAACATGGCACGCGTCTGGTCGTACTCCTTGCGCTTGGCCGGGTCGGCCAGCACCGAGTGCGCCTCGCTGACCGCCTTGAACCGGTCCTCCGCGGCGGCGTCGCCGGGGTTGGCGTCGGGGTGGTTGGCGCGCGCCAGCTTGCGGTAGGCCTTCTTGATCTCCTCGGTGCTGGCGTCCTTGGACACCCCGAGGATCTTGTAGAAGTCCTTCTGCATCCAGTCGCTGCTGCTCACGCGCTCACCTCCCCGTCGCAGTCGTGGCGGTCAGTAACTCCCGCGGTCAGGCGCCGGTTTCCTCGTCGGACGAGCGATCACCGGACGCCGTGCCACCGGACGCCGTGCCGCCGGCGTCCGTCTGGTCGGCCTCCGTCGGGTCGGCGTCCGTCGGGTCGGCGTCACCGGCGGGCGGGTGCACGGACGCACCCGCCGGGTCGGTCGACGGCTCGGCCACCGCGACCCGGGCCGGGCGGATGACCCGCTCGCCGATCCGGTACCCCGGCTGCAGGATCGCGGTGCAGGTCGGCCCGTCGATGTCGTCGGCGTGGGCGTGCATCAGCGCCTCGTGCACGCGCGGGTCGAAGGCGTCCCCGACCTCGCCGAAGCGCTCCAGGCCCAGCCCGCCCACCGTGCGGCCCAGCGAGTCGGCGACGGCCTTGAAGCCTCCCTCGAGCTCGCCGTGGTCACGCGCCCGGTCGATGTCGTCGAGGACGGGCAGCAGCGCGGTGAGCACGCTGGCGGTGGCCCCGTCGCGGATCGCCTCGCGGTCGCGGTCGACCCGGCGCTTGTAGTTGACGTACTCGGCCTGCAGCCGCTGCAGGTCGAGCGTGCGCTCGGCCAGCGACGCCTCGAGCTCGGCCGCCCGGTCGGGCTGCACCTGCTCGCTCTCACCTCCGGTCGTGGCCTGCACGTCGGGGTCCTGTGTCGGGTCGCGGTGCCGGTCGGCCTCGGGCGCGGCGGGCCCGGGAGCCGCGGCATGCCGCGGCTCCCGGAGCTCACCGGTCTCGGGGTCGATGCGTCGCCGGTCCCGGAAGACCGGCTCGCCGAACTCCGTCACTTGTTCTCGCCCCCAGTGGTGCCCTCGGTGCTGTCGGAGCTGTCGTCGTCGACGATCTCGGCCTCGACGACGTCCTCGTCGGCCTGGCCGGCGTCGGCGCCGGCACCCGCGTCACCGGTCGCGCCGGCGTCGCCGGCCTCACCGGTCTGGGCATACATCTCCGAACCCATCTTCTGGCTGGACTCGGCCAGCTTGGCCGCGGCCGCCTTGATCGCGTCGGTGTCGTCGCCCTCGAGCGTCTTCTTCAGCGCCTCGACGTCGGCCTCGACCTCGCTCTTGGTCTCGGGCTTGATCTTGTCGGCGTTGTCGGCGAGGAACTTCTCGCTGGTGTAGACCGCGCTGTCGGCCTGGTTGCGGATCTCGACCGCCTCGCGGCGCTGCCGGTCCTCCTCGGCGTACTGCTCGGCCTCGTGGATCATCTTGTCGATGTCCTCCTTGGACAGGGCCGAGCCACCGGTGATCGTCATCGACTGCTCGCGGCCGGTGCCGCGGTCCTTGGCGGACACGTGCACGATGCCGTTGGCGTCGATGTCGAAGGTGACCTCGATCTGCGGGATGTTGCGCGGGGCCGGCGGCAGCCCGGTCAGCTCGAAGTTGCCGAGCAGCTGGTTGGCCGCGGCCATCTCGCGCTCGCCCTGGTAGACCTGGATCATCACCGACGGCTGGTTGTCCTCGGCGGTGGTGAAGACCTCGGACCGCTTGGTCGGGATCGTGGTGTTGCGCTCGATCAGCTTGGTCATCACGCCGCCCTTGGTCTCGATGCCCAGCGACAGCGGGGTCACGTCGAGCAGGAGGACGTCCTTGACCTCGCCCTTGAGCACGCCGGCCTGCAGCGCGGCGCCGACCGCCACGACCTCGTCGGGGTTGACGCCCTTGTGCGGCTCCTTGCCGCCGGTGAGGTCCTTGACCAGGTCGGTGACGGCGGGCATCCGGGTGGAGCCGCCGACCATGATCACGTGGTCGATCTTGCTGACGTCGATGTTGGCGTCCTTGACGACCTGCTGGAACGGCTTCTTGGTGCGGTCGAGCAGGTCGGAGGACATCCGCTGGAACTCGGCCCGGGTGAGCTTCTCCTCGAAGTGCAGCGGACCCTCGGCGCCGGCGGTGATGTAGGGCAGGTGGATCGTGGTCTCGGACGTGCCGGACAGCTCGATCTTGGCCTTCTCTGCGGCCTCCTGCAGCCGCTGGCGAGCGATCTTGTCCTTGCCGAGGTCGACGCCGTGGGCGTTCTTGAACTTCTCGACCATCCAGTCGACGATCCGGTTGTCCCAGTCGTCGCCGCCGAGGTGGTTGTCGCCGGAGGTGGCCTTCACCTCGACCACGCCGTCGCCGATCTCCAGCAGCGACACGTCGAAGGTGCCGCCACCGAGGTCGAAGACCAGGATGGTCTGGTCGTTCTCCTTGTCCAGGCCGTAGGCCAGGGCCGCAGCGGTCGGCTCGTTGACGATCCGGTGCACCTCCATGCCGGCGATCTCGCCGGCCTCCTTGGTGGCCTGGCGCTGGGCGTCGGAGAAGTACGCGGGCACGGTGATCACCGCGTCGGTGACCGGCTCGCCGAGGTAGGCCTCGGCGTCGCGCTTGAGCTTCTGCAGCACGAACGCGGAGATCTGCTGCGGGGTGAACTCCTTGCTGTCGAGCTCCCGCTTCCAGTCGGTCCCCATCTCCCGCTTGATCGAGCGAATGGTGCGGTCGACGTTGGTCACCGCCTGGCGCTTGGCGACCTCGCCGACGAGCACCTCGCCGTTCTTGGCGAAGGCGACGACCGAGGGCGTGGTGCGGGACCCCTCGGCGTTACTGATGACGGTGGGTTCGCCACCCTCCAGAGCGGCCACGACCGAGTTGGTCGTGCCGAGGTCGATTCCGACCGCGCGAGCCATGGTTGTACCTCCACGAGTACGAAGTGATTCGGGGACAGTCTGCCAAGCGGTGCCAACCCCAGACAAGTTACTTGAGTCTAGCCCGCTCAACTGTACGCATACGGCTCAACGCAAGAACCGCCCCATGTGTTCCCGCCTCCCGCCCCGCGGGCGCCCTGCGCCTCCTGGGATTTCGGATGTAACCGCCTGTTACACCCCGTCCCCGACCCGAATTCGCGGAGGGAACCGGGAGGAACAGGCGGTTACACCTCATTTCCGGGCGGCCGTTGCCGGGGCTCCCGAGCCGGTCAGCCGAGAGGGGCGGGCCGTGCGGCCGGGCCCCGGGCTCCCGGGGCAGGTCAGCCGACGACGGGGCGACCGCGCTGCCAGACGGCGGCGACCAGGGGTACGCCGGGCCGGTAGGCCAGGTGCACGTAGGTCGGCGCGTCCAGCACGGCGAGGTCGGCGCGCGCTCCCGCCGACAGCCGGCCGACGTCGTGGCGACGCAACGCCGCCGC
>JALZDI010000182.1 GCA_030862655.1 Actinomycetota bacterium
GAGCAGCAGGACCGCCGCGGTCGCCGTGGCCGCGGCCGTCACCGGTCGGCCTCGGCGAGCAGGGCGAGCGCCAGCGCCCGCCCGCGCTGCTCCTCGACCACGCCGGCGACCTGCAGGCGCTGGCTGACCGCCGAGGCGCTGATGCCGAGGACATCGGCGATGCGTCCGCGGGTCATCCCCTGCGCCAGCATGTCAGCCACCTCCCAGCCACGTGCGCTGCGCCGTGCCACGACCGCCGCCAGCAGCCACAGCACGGTCTCGACGTGCTCGGCACGGTAGTCGTCGACGCCGACGACGCTGAGCCGGTGCGGCGCGCTCTTGGCCCGCCCCACCGCGGTTCGCGCGCGCACGAACGCCACCCCCCGGCCCGCGCGGGTGCTGGCCGGCAGCGGCTCGTCGACGCTGCCGATGCCGACGCCGATGTGCCAGCACTGCTCGCGCACCAGCGTGAGCACGATGTCGAGCAGGGTCTCGGGTGCGCCAACGATGCCCTGCGCCTCGTCGCCGGCGGTGCGCTCGAAGTCGCGGAGGATCCCGCCGTCCCGCTCCCGCGCGTTGAGCCGGGTCAGCAGCGCCCCCACCGCGTCCTGCCGGTCGCGGCTCTGCTGCTGGTCGAGCGTCAGCACGAACATCGGCACTCCTCAAGGCCTGTTCCTTCACACCGTAACATGAAGGCTGCTGCCTTGAATCTAGGAGATGAAGGCCAAAGCCTTATGATCAATAGGCCGTGCCGACGACGTTGCGTAGCGGCTCCCCCGCGGCGTAGCGCTCCAGCTGCGCCCGCAACAGCGCCTTCGCCCGCGGCCAGAAGGCGCTCGAGGCGCCGCCGACGTGCGGCGACAGCAGCAGGCCGGGCGCACGCCACAGCGGATGGTCGCCCGGCAGCGGCTCGGGGTCGGTCACGTCCAGCGCCGCCCGCAGCCGGCCGGACACCAGCTCGGCGAGCAGCGCCTGCTGGTCCACCACCGGCCCGCGGGCGACATTGACCAGCAGCGCCCCGTCCTTCATCCGCGACAGGAAGGCCGCGTCGACCATCCCCCTCGTCTCGGGCGTGATCGGCACGACCATGACCACCACGTCGGCCGTGGGCAGCATCTCGGGCAGCCTGTCCATGCTCGCCACCCCGTCGCGGGCCGTCCGGGCGACCCGGAGCACGTCGCACTCGAAGCCGGCCAGCCGGCGCTCGAGCGCCTCGCCGATCGCGCCGTAGCCCACGATCAGCACGGTGCGGTCGGCCAGGGAGGGGTGGACCGCGAACGACCACTGCGCCTGCTGCTGCGCACGCACGAACTCCGGCACACCGCGCAGCGACGCCAGCGTCAGCGTGACCGCCAGCTCGGCGGTCGACGCGTCGTGCACCCCGCGCGCGCTGCACAGCGTCACCCCGGGCCGCATGAACGGCAGCACGTGGTCGACCCCGGCCGTCAGCGTCTGCACCACCCGCAGGTTCGGCAGCCGGGGGATCACCTCCACCACCCTGGGATGGAAGGTGTAGTCGGGCACGTAGAGCGCGACGCGCTCCGCGCTGGCCGGCGTCGCCGCATGCGCGTCGAAGTGCTCCACCTCCAGGTCTCCCGGCAGATCCCCCAGCCTCGCCGGGTCGAACGGCAGCCAGACCAGGCCCGGTCCGCTCACCGGGCCGCTCCCTGGGCCGCCCCCCGCGTCCCCCCGGACACGCCCCGGCACCGGCGCAGCCACCGCGCGAAGTCCCACTCGGCCAGGAAGTCGCCGGCTGCCCGACGTCCCATCGCCAGCAGCCGCTCCTGGTCCTCCTCGCCGAGGTCGAAGTCGATCGTGCCGACGTCGCCGGTGTCGACGAGCACGCTGCGGGCGACGTTGCACGGGTCCAGCGTCTGCACCGCCTGCGAGCCCTCGATCGCGGTCTCGACCACCGCCAGCGCGAGCGACACCGGCCCCGGCACCGGCCGGGGCTCAGCCCGCTGCCGGCCGAGCGAGCTCAGCCGGACGCCGATCGTGGGCCACCGCGGCCGCCGCTCGTCCTGCCGGTCGAAGATCGTGATCGGGTAGTTCGACAGCAGCCCGCCGTCGACCAGCGTGGCCTTCCCGTGGCGGCCGTCCAGCTCGACCGGCTCGAAGAAGAACGGGATCGAGGCCGACGCGCGCACCGCCTCGGCGACCGGCTGCTCGTCGGGGTCGAGCCCGTAGTCGGCGTAGTCCCAGGGGAACCGCACGAACCGCTGCCGGGACACGTCGCTGGCCGTCACCACCAGCGAGTAGCGGTGGTGCAGCGTGCCGTCGTCGCCGGGGTCGTCGGTGCGCAGGTCCCCGAACGTGCGCACGCCGAGGTCTGCGAGCACCCCGCTGAGCCAGTCGTGCAGGTAGTCGCCCTCGAAGACGCCGTTCTCCAGCAGCAGCGAGAAGCCGTCGGTGAGGAAGCCCAGCGGGCCCAGTGCCCTGCCGACCGGCCCACGGTCGCGGAACCGGGCGTAGTCGAGGGTGCGAGTGATCTCGGCGAGCCGGTCGAAGCTCTCCCCGCGCCTCTGCAGCGCGGCCAGCACCGAGCCGACGATGGCGCCGGCCGACGTGCCCGCCACCCGCGGGAACGTGTAGCCGTCCTCGGCCAGCCGCAGCGCGGCTCCCACCAGCCCGATGCCCTTGACCCCGCCACCCTCGAGCACCAGGTCGCTCCTGCTGTCGGTCATGCCCCGACCCTAATGGGCGTGCGACAGGCCACACACGGCACGTGACCGCGGACATGCTTGACGCTTCATCGACCGGGCACACTGGCGGCATGACGGCCGACATGGCGCCGCTGACCCTGCGGTTCTACGACGTGACCAGCGCCGACGGCACGGTGCTGCGCGCCTGGACCAACGACGCGTCCGGGCCCGTCGTACTGCTGTGCAACGGCCTCGGCACCAACCCCTACGCCTGGCCGGCGCTGCTCGACCGCGACTGCGGCGTGCGGGTGGTCTCCTGGAACCACCGCGGCACGGGCGGCTCGGCCCGGCCGACCACCGCGGACCGCGTCGGCATCGACGCGTTCGTCGAGGACGCCGTCGCGGTGATGGACGACGCCGGGCTGGACCGGGTGGTCGTGGCCGGCTGGTCGATCGGGGTCAACACAGCGTTCGAGCTGGCGCACCGCCATCCCGACCGGGTCAGCGGCCTGTTCGCCGTGGCCGGCGTTCCCGGCGCCACGTTCGCGAGCATGCTGGGCCCGCTGCGGGTGCCGCGTGCGCTGCGCGCCCCGATCACGGTCGGCCTGTCCTACCTCATCCGCGAGGCCGGGCACCTCGTCTCCCCGGTCAGCCAGGCGCTGCCGGTCGGCCGGCTGAGCGCCACCGCGCTGCGGTACAGCGGGTTCATGTTCCCGTCCGCAGCCGACGACGTCGTTCGCCGTGCGGTGCGGGAGTTCCTCACCACCGACGTCGACTGGTACTTCCACCTCGCCGTCGCCGCGGCCCGGCACCAGCGCGTCTCGCTGCGCGGCATCGGCGTACCCACCACGTTCGTCGCCGGCCGGCACGACCTGCTCGCCGACAAGCGCGACATCCGGACCGCGGCCGAGCGGATCCCCGAGGCGGTCTGCCACCTGCTGCCCGGCTCCCACTTCCTGCAGATGGAGCACCCCGAACGCGTGCACCAGGAGCTGCTCGAGCTGATCGGCCGCGTGGACGCGCAGTCGTCGGCGCGACGAAAGCCCGACTCGCGGCACCGCGTCCGCTCAGTGGGCTGACCGGCTTCGCGCGGGCTCCTAGCATGGCTGCATGACCCGCAGCCGTGTGCCGCCCGCACTGGCCGGGTTGCTGACGGTGCTGGCGGTGGCCGGAGCGGCGGCCTGCACCGGCGACGACACCGCGAGCTCCTCCCCGAGCCCCCCGGACAACACCGCGATCACCGCGCCGACCCAGTCACCGTCACCGAGTACGACCTCCCCGGCGCCCACGCTCTCCGCCTCCCCCTCCCGGCCCGAGGGCCCGCCGACCCCGCGCGTCGCCGGCGTCGTGGCGCGCGACCTCGCGGTGCCGTGGGGCATCGACTTCCTGCCCGACGGCTCCGCGCTCGTGACCGAGCGGGACCGGGCGACGATCCGCCGGATCCTCCCCTCCGGACGAGTCCGGCGGGTCGGCACGGTGACCGGGGTCGTCCCGACGTCGGAGGGCGGTCTGCTCGGGTTGGCGGTGTCGCCGACCTTCGCGCAGGACCGCTGGGTCTACGTCTACTTCACCACCAGCAGCGACAACCGCGTCGTCCGGATGCGGTACGACGGGAGCGGCCTCGGGCCGCAGCGACCGATCCTGACCGGCATCCCCGCCGGCTTCATCCACGACGGCGGACGGCTGGAGTTCGGGCCCGACGGCACCCTCTACGTCTCCACCGGCGAGACCGGCGACGGGGACCTCGCCCAGGATCGCGGCTCCACCGGGGGCAAGATCCTGCGGATCAACCCGGACGGCTCGATCCCGTCCGACAACCCCGACCCGGGATCCCCGCTGTGGACCCTGGGGCACCGCAACGTCCAGGGTCTGGCCTTCGACGCGCGTGACCGGCTGTGGGCCACCGAGTTCGGCTCCGACATCTGGGACGAGCTGAACCGCATCCAGCGCGGGCTCAACTACGGCTGGCCGGCGGTCGAGGGCGACGCCGACTCCGAGCAGTACGCCGACCCGCTGGTGCAGTGGAGGCCGGACAACGCCTCGCCGTCGGGGCTGGCGTTCGCCGCCCAGTCGCTGTGGGCGGCGTCGCTCAACGGCGAGCGGCTCTGGCAGATCCCGGTGCGGCGCGGCGGCGGCGTGCGTGCGCCCCGGGCCCACTTCGTCGGCGACTACGGCCGGCTGCGGTCCGTGGTCGTCGCGCCCGACGGCTCGCTGTGGGTGAG
>JALZDI010000183.1 GCA_030862655.1 Actinomycetota bacterium
CTCGAGGTGATGCAGCAGCGAGGTGCCTTCGTACCAGTCCATGTTCTTGGACCGGTCCACCACGTTGTCGCCCTTGAGCGCCGAGATCGGGATGACCGTCAGGTCGGGGATCTGCAGCTTGGTCGCAAACGACTGGAACTCGGCCTGGATCTCCTCGAACCGCTCCTGGGAGTAGTCGACGAGGTCCATCTTGTTGACCGCGAGCACAAGGTGCGGGACGCGCAGCAGCGACAGGATGACGGCGTGCCGCCGCGACTGCTCGGTGAGCCCCTGTCGCGCGTCCACCAGCACCAGACCGAGGTCGGCGGTCGAGGCACCGGTGACCATGTTGCGGGTGTACTGCACGTGACCCGGGGTGTCGGCGATGATGAACTTGCGCCGCGGGGTGGCGAAGTAGCGGTAGGCGACGTCGATCGTGATGCCCTGCTCACGCTCGGACCGGAGCCCGTCGGTGAGCAGCGCGAGGTCGGTGTAGTCGTAGCCCCGCGACTTCGACGTCCTCTCGACCGCGTCCATCTGGTCCTCGAAGATCGACTTCGAGTCCAGCAGCAGGCGGCCGATCAGGGTGGACTTGCCGTCGTCGACGGAGCCGGCGGTGGCGAACCGAAGCAGATCCATCAGAAGTAACCCTCTCGCTTGCGGTCCTCCATCGCGGCCTCACTGAAGCGGTCGTCGCCACGGGTGGCGCCGCGCTCGGTGATCCGCGAGGCCGCGATCTCGTCGATGATTTCTTCGACCGTGGAGGCCGTGGACTCCACGCAGCCGGTGAGCGTCATGTCGCCGACGGTGCGGAACCGCACGGTGCGCTTCTCGGCCTGCTCGCCGTTCTTGAGCGTGACGTAGTCGGACTTGCTCAGCAGCATGCCGTCGCGCTCGAACACCTCGCGCTCGTGGGCGAAGTAGAGCGAGGGGATCTCGAACTGCTCACGCCCGATGTAGGCCCACACGTCGAGCTCGGTCCAGTTCGAGAGCGGGAACACCCGCATGTGCTCGCCCTCACGGATCTTGCCGTTGTACAGCGACCACAGCTCAGGGCGCTGCATCTTGGGGTCCCACTGGCCGAACTCGTCGCGGTGGGAGTAGACGCGCTCCTTGGCGCGGGCCTTCTCCTCGTCGCGGCGGCCACCGCCGAACGCGGCGGTGAAGCCCTCCTCCTCGATGCAGTGCAGCAGCGTGCCGATCTGCAGCCGGTTGCGGCTGGTCTTGCCGTCGTCGACGACGATGCCGTCCTTGATGGCCTGGTCGACCGACGCCACGATCAGGCGCACACCGAGGCGGCTGACCCAGCGGTCGCGGGTCTCGATCACCTCGGGGAAGTCGTAGCCGGTGTCGACCTGCAGCACGGGGAAGGGGACCTTCGCGGGGTAGAAGGCCTTCTCGGCCAGACGCATCATCGCGATCGAGTCCTTGCCGCCGGAGAACATCAGCACCGGCTTCTCGAACTCGGCCGCGACCTCGCGGAAGATGTGGATCGACTCCGCCTCCAGCTCGTCGAGCTGGCTCAGGCGGTAGTCAGTGTGTGTGGTCATGGAAAGCGTGGTCCTCCAGTCGAGAGCAGCCGCCATCCTAGCGAGGCTTGCCTGCCCGGGTCTCCTCGCGGTCGTCCGGACCGGTCGCCGGCCCGCCGGTACCGCCCCCGTTGCTGAGCAGGTCGAACGGCGGGAGGCCGTGCATCCGGCGGACACCGCCCCAGGCCAGCGGCCCGAGGATCAGCAGCGCGGCGCCGATCAGCCCGACATACTCCGGGGGGATGCCGAGCAGCGTCAAACCGGTGAGCGTGAGCACGATCACGATGCCGCGCTTGACGTACCCCTCGGGGACCCAGTGCGCCAGCCGCGACCCCAGGTAGGTGCCGGGCATGCCGCCGACCACCAGCGGGATCAGCACCGACCAGTCGACGCCGGTCACGATCACGTGGCTGACGGCGGCGGCCAGCACCAGCGGCACGGCCTGCACCAGGTCGGTGCCGACCAGCTTGAGCGCGCCGAGCGCGGGGTAGAGCAGCAGCAGGCTGACCATGATCAGCGAGCCGGAGCCGACCGAGGTGATGCCGACGAGGAGACCGCCGAAGGCGCCCACCAGCAGGGTCGGCAGGGGGCGGACCACGACCCCGTCGCGACCTCGACCGGTTCCGTAGACGTGCTCGCGCAGCTTGAGATAGTTGCGCAGCGTGTACGTCCCCGCGGTGAACATCAGGGCGACGCCGATCGCCAGCTTGACGAAGTCGTCCGCGCCGCCCTCCTCTCCGCCGACGGCCTCGATGATGAAGGCGCCGGCGAACGCCGTGGGCACCGAGCCGATCACCAGCCACATCGCCAGCTTGAGGTTGGGCGACCCCTCGCGCCAGTGGGTCGCGGCCCCGACGCTCTTGTTGAACGACGCCGCCACCAGGTCGTTGGCGACCGCGGCGGTGGGGTTGACGCCCAGGAAGATCAGCGCCGGCGTCATCAGCGCCCCACCGCCCATGCCGGTCAGGCCGACGACGATGCCGACCAGGAACGAGACGACGAGGATCGACAGTGCCGCCTGGGTCAGAAGCTCCACACGTGTGTCCTCTCAGCTACTCGGCTCAGCTACTGGGGTGGGCCGTCGGCCAGCCAGCCGTCGGCGCGCAGTACGCCGAGCACGTCCCCGAGCGCATCCTCGATGCTGCGACCGGTCGTGTCCACGGTCACGGCCGCGTCGTCGGGCACGTCGTACGGCGAGCTGATCCCGGTGAAGTCGGGGATCTCCCCGGCACGCGCCCTGGCGTACAGGCCCTTGCGGTCCCGGCGCTCGCACTCCTCGATCGGCGTGGACACGTGCACCAGCACGAAACCGCCGCCCGCCTGCTCGACCATCGCACGTACCTCCTGGCGTGTCGAGTCGAAGGGCGCGATCGGCGAGCAGATGGCCAGACCTCCGTGCCGGCTGATCTCGGCGGCGACCCAGCCGATCCGCCGGATGTTGGTCTCGCGGTCCTCGCGGGAGAAGCCCAGGCCGGCCGACAGGTGTCGGCGGACCACGTCGCCGTCCAGCGAGGTGACGGTGCGGTCGCCGCGCTCGAGCAGCACGTCGTGCAGCGCGCGCGCCAGGGTGGACTTGCCCGACCCGGAGAACCCGGTGAAGAACACCACCAGCCCGCGGCGCTCCCGCGGGGGCCGGTCTCGCTCCACGATCCGGCGCACCGGCTCCGGCAGCTCCCCGGTCGTCGCGGCAGGGTGCAGCACCTCGTCGGCGAAGGCCCGGGCCACCCGGTCGCGCAGGGCCGTGTCCTCCTCGGCGGTGTCGCGCCGTGCCACCGGGACCGCGACCACCTCCGCGCCGTCGACCCGCTCGGCCGCGGCGAGGGTGGCGCGCACCAGCCCGGGTGCCGACACCCCGCGCGGCGACCCGTGGCCGACCAGCGCGAGCAGCAGAGGCACGGCATCGGCCGACGCCGCCACAGCGTTGATCTCCTCGACCGCCGCGACCGTGAGCGGCCCGTCGACGGGTACGGCGACCACGGGCGAACCGGCGTGCTTGTCCCGCACCTCCTGCGGCGTCCGGTGGTAGCGACGGAACGGCCCGAACTGCGGATGCGTCAGCGCGGTGACCGTGCCGCGAACGTGGTCTCCGTCGGTCTCGCCGACCTCGAACCGGGCCAGCGGCAGACCCTCGGGGTCGGTGAGCTCGAGGGCACCGTCCCGCGCGGCGGCCGCCGCGACGTCGTCGGGCAGCCGCAGGGCGAGCGTCTCGTCGAGCGCGCCGATCACGATCAGCTCGAGGTCGTCGAGCTCGCGGGGCGCTGGGGTCCATTGGTGCGGCACGCGGCTGATTGTGCCACCGGCCGGGTAGGGTCGCCGCCCGTGACCACGCCCAGGCCCACCGCCCCGTCGGATGCCCGCGCGCACCAGGCCTGCCCCGCGGTCGCGGAGGTGGTGCGGTCCGGGTTCGTCGAGGGCCACCACTACGGCCGCGTGGTCGCGCTGGACTGCGACGCCGCGGTGCTCTGGGCGGTCGGCGACGTCGACGACACCGTGCTGCCCCGCTCGAGCAACAAGCCCCTGCAGGCTGTCGCCATGGTCCGTCTCGGGCTCGACCTCCCGCCGGACCTGCTCGCCCTGGCGGCGGCCTCGCACTCCGGCGAGGGGTTCCACCTCCACGGCGTCCGCCGGATCCTCGACGGCGCCGGCCTCGACGAGAGCGCCCTGCAGACCCCGCCTGACCACCCGCTCGACGAACGCGCCCGCACCGAGGCGCTGCGGGCCGGCGTACCCCCGTCGCCGATCCAGATGAACTGCAGCGGCAAGCACGCCGCCATGCTCGCCACCTGTGTGGCCAACGACTGGGACACCACCACCTACCGCGAGCCCGCCCACCCGCTGCAGCAGGCGATCCGCGGCACCATCGCCGAGCTCACCGGTGTCGAGGTCGCGGTGGCCGCGGTCGACGGCTGCGGGGCGCCACTGCTGTCCACCTCGCTCACCGGCCTGGCGCGCGCGTTCCACCGGCTCGCGCTGGCCGAGGCGGGCAGCGCGGAGCATCGGGTGGCGACCGCGCTGCGTGAGCACCCCGAGCACGCCTCCGGCACGCGCCGGGACGAGGCCCGGCTGCTGCGGGCGCTGCCCGGCACGATCGGCAAGGCCGGCGCGGAGGCGTGCTACGCGGTCGCGCTGCCCGACGGCCGCGCCGTCGCGCTCAAGGTCGAGGACGGCGGGGTGCGGGCCCGACCGGTCGTGATGGCCGCCGCCCTGCGCCGGCTCGGGGTCGACCACCCGGTGCTCGACGAGCTCGCCGAGCACCCCGTTCTCGGCGGGGGACGCCGGGTGGGTGCGGTGCGCGCCGCGTTCTGAGCCTCCACCCGGTGGTGAGC
>JALZDI010000184.1 GCA_030862655.1 Actinomycetota bacterium
CACGTGCACCGTCCACGCAGCGCGGTCGGGGCGCTCTGCGCGGTCATGGCCCTGCTGCTCACGGCCTGCGCGGGTGCGACGGCTGCCGCCGGGAATGTGCCGCGCGATGACGCCGCCCAAGTCGCCGACGTCGCTCTCCCCTCCGGCGCGGCCCAGGCCCGCCAGCCCACCGCACCACCCGTCGACGGCGAGGGAGAACCGCGGTGGCAGATGGCCCCGCAGTGGGCGACGAATCCCGAGATGCTGCCCGGAAGCACCCGGTTCCAGGAGCTGGCCCGCAAGGGCACGCCGACGCCGGGCGAGCCCACCAACGTGGTCATGATCACCACCGACGACATGACGGCGAGCGACCTGCGGTGGATGCCCAAGACGCGCGCGCTCATCGGCGGCGCGGGGGTGGCCTTCGAGGACTCGCTGTCCCCCCACCCGCTGTGCTGTCCCGCCCGCGCACAGCTGCTCACGGGCCAGTACGCCCAGAACAACCACGTGCGCAGCAACCACTGGCCCAGCGGCGGCTACCGCGCCCTCGACTCCAGCAACACGTTGCCGGTGTGGTTGCAGCAGGCGGGCTACCAGACCGCCTTCCTGGGCAAGTATCTCAACCAGTACGGCGAGATGAACCCGCGTGAGGTGCCGCCGGGGTGGGACTACTGGAACGCCGCGGTGAGCCGGGTCTACGACTTCTACAACTTCACCACCAACGTCAACGGCCGGCTGCACCGGTACTCCGGCACCTACCAGACCGAGATGTACGCCGACGAGACCGAGCGGCTCATCCCCGAGATGGCCGCCGGGGACCGGCCGTTCTTCCTCTGGCAGTCGCACCTGGCGCCGCACGTTGCCTGCCCGTCGTGGGTCGGCCGCAACGAGCTGGAGTGCTGGATGCCGCCGACGCCGAGCACGCAGCACAACAGCTGGTACGAGGACCTCACGCCGCCGCAGCTGTCCGACCCGTCCTACGACGAGCGCGACGTGAGCGACAAGCCGCGCTACGTCGCCCGACGGCCCCGGCTGGACCCGGCCCGCCGGGCGCAGCTCACCGAGCTCTTCCAGGAGCGGGTCGAGTCCCTGCGCGCGGTCGACGACGCGGTGGCGCGCACCGTCGATGCCCTGAAGCGGGCCGAGGTGCTGGACGAGACCCTGGTGGTCTTCACCTCCGACAACGGCTACCTGATGGGTGAGCACCGGCTCACGGGCAAGATCGTGCCGTACGAGCCGTCGCTGCGGGTGCCGCTGCTGATGCGCGGCCCGGGCGTCCCGGAGGGAGTGCGGCGACCTGCGACGACCGGCACCCTCGACCTGGCCCCGACCGTGCTGGCGGCCGCGGGCGCGTCGGCGGGGCTGCCGGTCGACGGGATGAACCTGCTGCCGGTTGCGGCCGGGGAGGCCCCCGGGTGGGAGACCGTGCTGATCCAGGGCGGCCCGCGTCACGGCGGCCAGGAGTGGTTCTACCGGGGCGTGCGTACCCACCGCTACACCTACGTCGAGTACCGTCGGTCCGGCGAGGTCGAGCTCTACGACCGGCAGCGCGACCCACACCAGCTGCACAACGTCGCCGGCTCGGACGCGTACGCCGTGGTGCAGGCGGAGCTGCGCGACCGGCTGCTGGCACTGCAGGACTGCGCCGGCGCCTCGTGCAGGCAGCGGTTCGGTCCGGCACCGGAGCCACGCGGCTGACGTGGTGCCCGCGCTCGGGCGTGTCGGGGCTGTGCGTGTGGTGAGACCGCCCACATGAGGTGGGTGTGACCGGCGTTGGCGTTTGAGATCGCCCTATGGCACTCTTATTCTCCTTTACGCCAACAAAAGAGCCGTGCCGGGTACGCCGAGTCCTGCCCGCCCGCCGCACGGCACCGATGCAGTCCACCTCCAAGGGCAGGAGTGGGGAACCCACATCTTGCGTCTCCGGCCGGCCACGGTCGGAGACGCTCGGGGTGAAGCCGCACCGCGGCCGGGCACCTTCCGCCCGAACCCGACAGCTCACCTCACAGGCGTGGGAAGGGATCGTCTTCAATGCCCACGACCAGCAACTACGTGCCCAAGCACCGTGCTGTGAAGCAGCGCGTCCACAACGACTGGAAGCGTCTGACCGCCCTGGGCGCCACCCTGCCCGCGGCGCTCGGCACCGTCGCCCTCTCAGGCTCCACGGCGCAGGCCGGCGAGGAGAGGCGCGAGGAGCAGATCCGCCACGCCGTGCAGATCGCCCGCGACCAGAAGGCCGACCAGTACGAGTACGGCGCGGACGGCCCGGAGCAGTTCGACTGCTCCGGCCTGACCCAGTTCGTGTTCGACCAGGCCGGCATCGACATCCCGCGCACCTCCGACGCACAGGCCGACAGCGGACGCCAGATCGCGAAGAGCGACATGCGGCCCGGCGACCTGATGGCCTTCACCGACGGCGGCGACGTCTACCACATCGCCATCTACACCGGGAAGACGCAGAGCGGCAAGCCCCGGATGATCGAAGCGGGCAACGAGGACACCCAGGTCCGCTCCACCGGCGCGTGGAGCAGCGAGTGGTACGGCGTCACGCTGCGCCGCTGAGCCCGACCCCCGACCTGCGCAGAGGGCCGACCCCTTCCGAGGGGTCGGCCCTTTGTCACACTGATGGATATGCCCTACCGAACCCTCCGCCGTACCCCCCGGCCGGTCGCGCTGGTGCTCACCACGGCACTGACGCTGGCCGGCTGCTCGGGGGAGGACCGGCCATCGGCCGGCGGCCCCACACCGCCCGCCGAGAGCTCCGCCGAGCCGGCCCCGAAGCCCCGACAGTGGCCGTTCACCGGCGAGCGCACCGTCAAGCTGCCGCGCCACCGGGCCGTCGCGGTCAAGATCGAGAACACCAGCAGCTCCGAGCCGCAGCGCGGGCTCGGCTCGGCCGACCTGGTCGTGCGTGAGCTGGTCGAGGGCGGTCTGACCCGGCTGGTGGCGTTCTACTACTCCTCGATGCCGAAGCAGGTCGGGCCGGTCCGTTCGGCGCGCGCCACCGACATCGGTCTCGTGAAGCCGACCAAGGCCGTGCTGGTCGCCGCCGGCGGAGCGCCGCGGACGATGCAGCGGGTGCGTGGCAGCCACGTCGTGACCGCGACCGAGGGCACGCGAGGCATCTACCGCGTGTCGAACCGGGTCGCGCCGTACAACCTGATGGTCAACCTCCGCAAGCTGCCCGACGACAAGCTGCGCGGGCCCAGGCCCGGCGCCTACCTGCCGTGGGGCCAGGCCACCGACCTCGGGTCAGGCAGGCCCGCCAAGCACGTCACCACGACGTTCTCGGCGGCCTCGTCGACCGAGTGGACCTGGAACGGCCGGTTCTGGCGGCGCTCGGGCAGCCACGCGGCCGAGGGCGACGACTTCCGCCCGCAGAACCTGCTGGTCCTGGAGGTCAGGCAGACCGACGCCGGCTACCTCGACCCCGCGGGGAACCCGGTGCCCGAGAGCGTGCTCACCGGCAAGGGTTCCGCGACGCTGTTCCACGACGGCTCGGCCTACCGGGGCACCTGGGTGAAGAAGGCGCACAACCGCCCGTTCTCGCTGGTCACCGCCAAGGGACAGAAGCTGCCGGTGCCGCCCGGGCACACCTGGGTCGAGCTGGTGCCCTCCGGCGGCGGCGACGTGGAGTTCGGCCGCTAGCGCCGACCCGGCTCGTGGTTCGGGGGCGTGGCCGCCGGGTAGGGGGAGCGACGTCACATAGCCGCCAAGGTGCACCGTGCGTAACCCGTGGGCCGGGTCGCGCGTTGAGCCGCGCAGCGGCGTTGAGCGGAGGGGCAGATGGGCACAGGCGGGCTGCGGTGGCTGGGGCGGGCGATGGCGGTCGTGGGGGCGTGCGCGCTCGTCGGCGCGTCGCCGGGAGTGGCGCAGGCCGACACCCGGTACGACGGGGAGGCCACCGCGCTGCGCATCGAGGGCCTGCAGCTGCAGCTGTTCCCCGCCGGCCTCGACGCTCTTCCGGAGCAGCTGCAGCCGCTGGTCGAAGAGATCCGTAACCTGCAGTCTGAGGCGCCGCCAGAGCTGCAACGCGAAGGCCTGACGCTCAAGATGCCCGAGGACCCGATGGTGATCGGGCACGCGGAGTACGAGGGCACCGACACCCAGGGTGAGATCCCGCCGAACCCGCTGGTCACGGCCGAGCTCCTCGAAGCACGATCGGTCCCCACCAAGGGCGGGGGCATGCTCAGCGAGGCCAGCGTCACCGGTCTGTCCATCGGCGGGGGAGCGCTCACCGCCGACGTGATCCGCACCCAGTGCCGCGGCGACGGCGACCGGGTGGGCCTCGACGTCTCCCATCTCGAGCTCGGCAGCAATGGGGACGCGCTGCAGGGCCGGGTGTCGCTCCCGCAGGGCCAGGCCGTGCGCGTCGCCGGCATCGGCAGGCTCACGTTCGGTCAGCGCGACACCGACGGGACGACGTACGGCGAGGCGACCAACGTCATCATCGACCTCGACACCGACCTCTCACTCCAGGCGCTGAACCGGATCTTCGACCAGACGGCGCCCGACCTGGAGAACGCGATGCAGGAGGTCATCAAGGACCTCAAGGACTCCAAGATGGGGGGAGAGGGCGGCGGGCCGACAGACGAGCAGATCGAGTCGCTCACCGGTGAGCGGCTGTACCGCGAGCTGGACAGGGCGGTCGAGCAGATCACCGCTCCGGCCCAGGAGAACCTTCCCGACGAGGCGCAGAACGCGCTGAACAACCTTGCGCACCTCGGCGGCACCATCACGATCTCCAACGCCGCGTGCGCGCAGCAGCCGGTCGCCGCTGACACCAGCGCACCCTCGCGGCCGCAGCAGGCCGTGCCCGCGGACCCGGCCGCGCAGAGCCGGCC
>JALZDI010000024.1 GCA_030862655.1 Actinomycetota bacterium
CCGCAGGGCCCCACCGGGCCCGGTGGCGCGGACCGGGCGGAGTTCACCATCAACTTCGACGGCGACAGCAAGAAGCCCAGCAAGCCGGTCCTGGTGCTGATCGGGCTGACGCTGCTCTCGCTGGTGCCGGCGATCCTGCTGACCTGCACCAGCTTCACCAAGATCCTCGTGGTGCTCGGCCTGACCCGCAACGCGCTCGGACTGCAGCAGACACCGCCCAACCAGGTGCTCGCTGGTCTGGCGCTCTTCCTCAGCCTGTTCATCATGGCGCCGGTGCTGTCGCAGATGAACGACGAGGGCGTGCAGCCCTTTCTCAACGGCGACAAGCAGCAGGCGCAGGCGTTCACCGACGGTGTCGAGCCGCTGCGCGCCTTCATGCTCGAGCAGACCGGCGACGAGGAGCTTCAGCTGCTCACCAACGTCGCCGACCGGCCTCAGCCGGACAACGCCGACGACGTCGCGCTGTCCACGCTGGTGCCGTCGTATGTGCTGAGCGAGCTCAAGCAGGCGTTCATCATCGGCTTCGTCATCTTCATCCCGTTCCTGGTGATCGACATCGTCGTCAGTGCTGCGCTGATGTCGCTGGGCATGATGATGATGCCGCCGGTGATGGTGTCGTTGCCGTTCAAGCTGTTGCTGTTCGTGCTCGTCGACGGCTGGGGACTGATCGTGAAGTCGCTCGTCTCGAGCTACGGCTGACCGGGGGCGACACATGACCGACACGGCAATCATCGAGATCGCGCTGCAGACCATGCTGGTGGCGCTGAAGCTGTCCGCGCCGATCCTGGTCACCGCACTGGTGATCGGCTTCGCGATCTCCCTGGTGCAGTCGATGACGCAGATCCAGGAGTTCACGCTCGCCTTCGTGCCCAAGCTGATCGGCGTGGGCGTGGGGCTGCTGCTGTCAGGCAACTGGATGCTGCACACGCTGGTCACGTTCACCGAGGACCTCTTCGCGCGCATCCCGTCTCTGCTGGGGTGAGCGGTGGCGACCCCATGACAGTCACCGTCGCCGGCGAGCCCCTGATCGCCTACCTGCTCGCGTCGCTGCGCATCGTGGCGTGGCTGGCGGTCGTCCCGCCGTTCTCCACCAAGGCGGTGCCGGCCGGCGCCAAGGTGATCCTGTCCCTCGGGCTGGCGCTCGCGGTGGCGCCGGCGGTGGGCGACGGCGAGGTCCCCACCGGCACCTGGGAGCTGATGGGCTCGGCCCTGACCCAGGTGTTCCTCGGCGCGTCGATGGGCTTCGTCACCTTCCTGGTCTTCGCGGCGGTGCAGGCCGCGGGTGACCTGGTCGACGTCTTCGGCGGCTTCAGCCTCGCCGCGGCGTTCGACCCGCTGTCGATGAACATGAACACGGTCTTCGGCAAGCTGCACCAGATGCTGGCGATCATGCTGCTGTTCGCCAGCGGCGCGCACCTGTTCGTGATCGGCGGCCTGCTCAAGACGTTCGACCACCTCCCCATCGGGGGTACGGCGGACGTCACCTCCATCGCCGACGTCGTCACCACCGCGTTCGGGCTGTTCTTCACCACCGCGATCCAGATCGCCCTGCCGCTGGTCGGCGTGCTGTTCATCGCCGACCTCGGCCTCGCGCTGCTCACCCGTGTGGCACCGCAGCTGAACGCACTCGGCATCATGTTCCCGGCGAAGATCGGCCTCACCCTGCTGGTCGTCGGGCTGTCCTTCCCGGTGCTTCCCGAGGCGATGGACCGGCTCACCGACACGGTCGGGTCGGCGCTGCAGGCGATGGCGGGTGGGCCGTGAAAGAGGAGAAGACCGAGAAACCCACGCCCAAGAAGATCAAGGAGAGCCGCAAGGAGGGCCAGGTCCCGCGGACTCCAGAGATCGGGGCGTGGGCGGCGATGCTGGCCTTCGGGGTCATGCTGCACTGGCTGGTCGGCTGGGGCGCGGACTCCCTGCGTGAGCTCCTCGTCCGGGCGGCTGCCGTGGTCGGCGACCCGAGCACCGACGACGCGCTGGCGCTGCTGCACGAGGGCGCCGTCACCGGCCTGCTGCTGGCGGTGGCCCTCGGCGCCGGTGTGCTGTGCATCGGCGTGCTGGCCGCCGCCGGCCAGGGCGGCATCCACATGGCGACCAAGACGCTCAAGCCCAAGTGGTCGCGGCTCAACCCGTTCCAGGGCGCCAAGCGGATGTTCGGCCCGCACGCGCTGTGGGAGGGGTGCAAGGTGCTGCTGAAGAGCTCCGTCGTCGCCCTGCTGGTGTGGCGCGCGGTCGACGGGCTGCTGCCGCTGGTCGGGGGGCTGATGCCGATGCACGTGGCGATTCAGCTGGTCGCCGAGCAGGCCACGGCACTGGTGCGCGACGCGGCCGTGGCCGGGCTCATCGCGGCCGCAGCCGACTACGGGATGCAGCGCCGGCGGGTCGGCAAGCAGATCCGGATGACCAAGCACGAGGTCAAGCAAGAGAACAAGATGAGCGAGGGCGACCCGCTGGTACGCAGCGCGCTGCGCTCCCGCCAGCTGGCCGCCGCCCGCAACCGGATGATGGCCGACGTGCCGACGGCCGATGTGGTTCTCGTCAACCCGACCCACGTCGCGGTCGCGCTGCGCTATGAGTCCGACAAGGGCGCCCCGCGGGTGGTCGCGAAGGGCGCCGGCGCTGTCGCCGCCAAGATCCGCGAGCGGGCACAGGAGGCTCGGGTCCCACTGGTCGAGGACGTGCCGCTGGCTCGCGCGCTGCACACCGCGTGCCAGGTCGGGCACGAGATCCCCGCCGAGCTCTACCAGGCGGTTGCGCAGGTGCTCGCGTTCGTGCTCAGCCGCAAGAGCCAGGGCGTCGCCGCCGGCCAGCACCGCAGCCCGCGCACCGACACCGCACTCCCCCCCGTGCTGCGCGCCGGGCGCCGCCGTCGTCCGGGCACCGGCACCACCGCCGGCTGACCCGAGGAGGCTAGGTTGGGACCATGGAACAGCGTGTCAGCCTGGTCACCCTCGGGGTCGCCGACGTCGGCCGGGCCAGGACGTTCTACGAGCACCTCGGCTGGCACGGCCAGGAGGTCGAGGAGACGGTCTTCTTCCGTGCCGGGGGCGCGGTGCTGGTGCTCTGGGGCCGCGACAGCCTCGCCGACGACGCCGGCGTGTCCGACCCGGGCACAGGCGGCTTCGGCGGCGTGGTGCTGGCGCACAACGTGCGGAACGCGACCGAGGTCGACGAGATCCTCGACAGCGCGGTGCGCGCGGGCGGCACACTCACGCGCGCTGCGCGGGAGACCTTCTACGGCGGGTACGCCGGGTGCTTCGCGGACCCCGACGGCCACGTCTGGGAGATCGCGCACAACCCGGGCTTCACCCTCGGCCCCGACGGCGCGCTCGTCATCCCCGACTTCGGCACGGCCTAGCGACGAGCGTCTCGTCCCGGCGGCGATTCCGCATTCCCGCCTCGCCGCCGCGGTTTGTTTGCGACCCTGCGGGCGTAACCGCCGCCACCGGCCCTGCGGGAGCCTCACGTGACGCAGCCGCCGGCCTCCCGCTGGAGGCGCTGGCTCGAACGCCGGCTGCTGTGCAACCTCGCGGCTGGTCCACTGCGACCTCTCGGTGGGCGAGCGGTAAGGCGAGGACGCCATGCTCGCAGTCCCCCGAGCCCTAGGCGGGCAAGCCGCGGTCGCAGACTTCCTCAGGTGCGGAGCCCCCGCGCCGATCGGGGACCTGCCAGGACGGCACCCTTCGACGCGCCAGGGACGGCGCGCCCCCAGGTGTGACCGAAAGGCGTGCGCGTGGCCAGCAAGCGAATAACCCAGCTGGGCGTCCCCATCGGCGTCGTCTCAATCGTCGTGATGCTGGTGGTCCCGCTGCCGCCCGTCGTCCTGGACATGCTGATCGCGGCCAACATCACCGGCGCGCTGCTGATCCTGCTCACCGCGATGTTCGTGCACAAGCCGCTGGACTTCGCCGCGTTCCCCGCCGTCCTGCTGGTGGCGACGCTCTTCCGGCTCGCGCTCAACATCAGCGCCACCCGGCTGGTGCTGCTCGACGGGTACGCCGGGAAGGTGATCGACACCTTCGGCCACTTCGTGGTCGGCGGCTCGCTGATCGTCGGCCTGATCGTGTTCGCGATCCTCGTCGTCATCCAGTTCGTCGTCATCACCAACGGCGCGGGCCGCGTCGCCGAGGTGGGCGCCCGGTTCACCCTGGACGCCATGCCCGGCAAGCAGATGGCGATCGACGCCGACCTGAACTCCGGGCTCATCGACGAGGAGGAGGCCCGCCGCCGGCGCGCGGAGGTGGCCGGGGAGGCCGACTTCTACGGCGCGATGGACGGTGCGTCGAAGTTCGTCAAGGGCGACGCGATCGCGGCCATCATCATCACGCTGGTCAACCTCATCGGCGGCTTCATCGTCGGCGTCGCACAGAACGGCATGTCGTTCTCCGACGCGATGCACACCTACAGCCTGCTGACCGTGGGCGACGGCCTGGTGTCGCAGATCCCGGCGCTGCTGCTCTCGGTCGCCACCGGCCTGATCGTCACCCGCTCGACCGCCGACGACGACATGGGGTCCGACATCGTCCGGCAGCTGACCCGCTACCAGCAGCCGCTGCGGGTCGCCGGCGTCTCCGCCATCGCGATGTGCCTGATCCCCGGCCTGCCCAAGCTGCCGTTCCTCATCACCGGCGGCATCGTGCTGTTCCTGTCCACGCGTACGCCGGACCCCGAGGAGAAGGCCGCGCTTCCCGCCGCACGGGACGTGGCCGCGCTCCCAGCGCCGGACTCCCCCGAGTCGCTGATGGACGAGATCCGCATCGACCCGCTCGAGCTGGAGCTCTCCGCCGACCTCATCGACCTGGTCGACTCCGCCGCCGGCGGCGACCTGCTCGACCGGGTGAAGGCGCTGCGTCGCAAGGTGGCCATGGACCTCGGCATCGTGGTGCCGCCGGTGCGCACCCGCGACAACCTCGACCTGCCGCTGCGCACCTACGCCATCCGGCTCTTCGGCGTGGAGGTGGCCCGGGGCGAGGCACCGCCCGGCACCGTGCTGGCGATCGGCGACCACCTCGACGCGCTGCCGGGACAGCGGACCCGGGAGCCCGTGTTCGGGCTGGCCGCGGTCTGGATCCCCGCCGAGCTGCGCAGCCAGGCCGAGATGTCCGGCGCCACCGTCGTCGACCGGGCCTCGGTGGTCACGACCCACCTGGCCGAGGTGGTACGGGCCCACGCAGCCCGCGTGCTCGGCCGCGAGGACGTGCGGATGCTCACCGACGCGGTCAAGCGCACGAACCCCGCGGTCGTGGAGGAGCTCACCCCCGCCCAGCTCAGCCTGGGCGAGGTGCAGCGGGTGCTGCAGAGCCTGCTGGAGGAGCAGGTGTCGGTGCGCGACCTGGTCCGCATCTTCGAGGCGCTGTCGCTGCGGGCCCGCTCCGGCAAGGACCTCGACGGCCTGGTCGAGGCCGCCCGCGGCGCCCTCGGCCCCGCGATCGTCGCGCCGTACGTCACCGACGGCACCGTGCACGTGCTGAGCTTCGAACCCGGACTCGAGCAGCGGCTGCTGGAGGCCCTGCGGCCCACCGAGAACGGCGGCGTGCTCGCCATCGACGTGGACACCGTGCAGGCCATGCTCGCGCAGGTCGGCAACCTGGTGCAGCAGGCGGAGGACCTCAACCTGACGCCGGTGCTCGCGTGCGCCCCGCAGCTGCGCTCGGCGGTACGCCGGATGGTGCAGCCCAACGTCGACCGGCTGCCCGTGCTGTCCTACACCGAGCTCGCAGGGCCGATCCAGGTGCGGTCAGCCGGTGTCGTGAGCGCGCAGCCCACGCCCTTCGACGCGATGCCGGTGGGCGCATGATCGCCGGGTACGCCGCGGCTGAGGAGGTGCGCAGTCGATGAGCCCGTTCTCCGGCCTCGTCCTGGGCTCGGCCGCGGTCGTCGGCGCGCCGGCCCTGTGGAGCAGCCTCGTCCTCGGCACCACGCCCATCGCCGACGGCCTGCTGCGCTACGTCGTCGCGGTCCTGATCTGCTGGGTGGGCCTGAGCGTGGTGGCCGCGATGGTCGGGCCGGCGCCGACACCGACGCAGGCGCCGACCCAGCCCGGCACCTCCACCGACCGCACCGGCGAGTCCTGAGCCGGTACCGTACGGCAGGTGCCGCTGTTCCTGTCTCGGGTGATCCAGCAGCTCACCCATGTCCGCACCTGGGCGCTCCCCGTCGGGGTCGTCGCGGTCGTCTTCTTCACCAGCTGGCCGCTGATGGCGCTGGCCGAGCCGGACGCCAACCCGATCGCCGACGTGGGCGTGTACTGGTGGTGGTTCGTGGTCACGGCGGCGACGGTCGGCTACGGCGACGTCTACCCGCAGACGTTCGCCGGGCACCTCGTCGGTGCCTACGTGATCGTCGGAGGCATCGTCACTCTGACGGCATTGTTCGCTCGTCTCGCGGACGTCATCAGCACTGCGAAGGGACGCAGGATGAAGGGCCAAGTCCAGCTCGACCTGTCCGACCACGTGGTCGTCCTCGGCTACGCGCCGGGTCGGACCGAGCGCATCGTCGGCGAGCTGACCGCGGAGGGCCGGCGGCAGGTCGTACTGGGCGCGTGGGAGGACGTGCCCGAGGACCCGATGCCCGGCCGCGACGACGTCCGGTTCGTGCGTGGTGACCTCGCCGACGAGGACGTCCTGCGGCGGGCGTGCGTCGACCGGGCGGAGGCGGTGCTGGTGGACGCGCGCGACGACAACGAGGCGCTGAGCCTCGCGGTCGCCTCCACCCACGTCAACCCGCACGCGCACACCGTGGTCACGCTGCGCGACATGGCGCACGCGCGCAACTTCTCCTACGTCGACGACGACGTCCGGTGCGTGCAGTGGCACACCCCGCGGATGGTCACCGAGGAGCTGCAGGACCCCGGGATCTCGCAGGTGTACGCCGACCTGATGACCCACGGCGGCGGCAACACCTACTCCACCGCCGTACCCGAGTCGCTGGCCGACCGCGAGTTCGGCGACTTCCAGCAGGCGTTGGGCCGCGGTTTCCAGGCGACCGTGCTGGCCGCGCGCTCCGACCACGAGCTGTTGCTCAGCCCGCCCTGGGACACCCGGGTCGCGGCCGGCTCCACGCTCTACTACGTCGCGCAGCGCCGGCTGAGCAGCAACGACCTCGAGCAGGCGCTCAGCTCTTGACGCCGCAGCCCGCGGCCGAGGGGTCGCGCTCCTTGCGGCTGGTGAGGTAGGCACCGAACAGCACCAGCGCGGTGCCGACCAGGGCGACCGCGGTGACCGACTCACTGGCCAGCAGGACACCGAGCAGGATCGCCACCACCGGGATGAAGTAGACGGTGACCGAGCCGCGGGCCGCGCCGACGCGGCCGGCCAGCACGGTGAAGAACGCGAACGCCAGTCCGGTGCTGAGCGCACCGAGCAGCACCGTCACCAGCACCGCCGACCACGACCACGACGAGTGCGTGGCACCCACGACCCCCGGCCCGGACACCAGCAGCAGCGCGACCAGCTGCGCCCGCCAGATCACCGGCAGCGCACCGTTGCGCTCCTCCAGGGGCACGGCGAGGTTGAACGCGATGCCGTAGCAGAGGGTGGCCAGCAGCACGAGCACGGCGCCGAGCGTGGTCGCGTCGGCCTCGCGCAGCGCGGGCGTGTTGATCGCCACCACGCCGCCGAAGCCCACGACCAGGCCGGCGAGCTGCCGCCGGGAGGGCAGCCGGCGCGACCACACCGTGGCGACCAGCATGGTGAACAGCGGGGCGGCGCCGTTGACCATCCCGGCCAGCGACGACGATATCGACTGCTGGGCGAACGGGAACAGGGTGAACGGCACCGCCATCCAGACCAGCCCCAGCAGCGCGACCAGCGGCCAGTCGGCCCGCGCGACGGGGCACCGGGCCGCGGGCACGCAGGCCAGCGTCACCGCACCGAACAGGATCCGCAGCCAGGTCACCGCGGTCGGCTGCAGGTCGGTCAGCGCGATCTCGATGAGCAGGAACGACGAGCCCCACATCAGCGCGACCGCGAGCAACAGTCCCCAGTCTCGGGGCGTGAACGCCTGCGTGCGGGTGCGGGCCGGTGTGCCGACGGTCAACGCTGTGCCCCCAGTGTCCTCGGTGTCCCCAGTGTCCTCGGTGTCCCCAGTGTCCTCGGTGCCCTCACCGCACGCCGCGCGGCCGGAACTGCACACTGATCCGCGGGCCGACCGGTTGCGCGGTCTTGGGGATGGCGTGCTCCCAGGTGCGCTGGCAGGAGCCGCCCATCACCAGCAGGTCGCCGTGCCCGACCGTGAAGCGCAGCGTCTCGCCACCGCCGCCGCGGGGGCGCAGCAGGAGCCGGCGGGGTGTGCCGAGCGACAGGATCGCGACCATGGTGTCCTCGGTGCGGCTGCGGCCGATCCGGTCTCCGTGCCAGGCCACACTGTCGCGGCCGTCGCGGTACAGGCACAGCCCAGCGGTGGTGAACGGCTCGCCGAGCTCGGCGGCGTAGTGCTCGCCCAGGGCCGTGCGGGCCTGCGTCAGCAGCGGGTCGGGCAGGTCCTCGCCCTCGCCGTAGAAGCACAGCAGCCTTGGCACGTCGACGACCCGTTCGTACATCTGGCGCCGCTCGGCGTACCAGGGCACGGTCTCCAGCAGCCGTGCGAACAGCGCGTCGGCGCCGCGCACCCAGCCGGGCAGCACGTCGACCCACGCACCGCGTCGCAGGGGGGTACGGCGGACCGCGCCGGCGAGCGGGCCGAGCCCGCCGAGGCCGGTCGTGTCGTCGTCGAGCAGGGAGGCCTGCAGCGACAGAGGCATGGCACACACCCTAACCCCGGTCGAACGTCTGTTCTAGTCCTTGGCCACGCTGGAGCCGAGGATGTCCGCGACCGCGCGCGCGGTGGGATGGCCGGGGAGGTCCTCGACCAGGACGGGCAGCGGCAGGCACCAGTTGTCCCGCTGCTCCACGCCGGGCAGGTTCGGACGCCGCCGCTCGGCGACGGCGTCCTCCAGCGTCGCCGACAGCAGCGTCGCCGGGGCGCGGCCCAGCAGCCAATGGGCCGCCTCGACCGCGTCGGCGTCGGTGGCCCCGGCGGGCAGGTCGGTGCGGTCACGTAGCCGGGCCAGCTGCTCCTCCCGCCCGCGGGCGAGCTGGTCGGCCGGGGTGTCGGTGAGCCGCTGCTGCTCGGCCGCGTCGCTGCCCGACCACAGCCCGGCGACCGTGGGCAGGTCGTGCGTGGTCACCGCCGCCATCGCCATGCTCGGCCACCGCGCCGGCTCGTCCTCCTCGAACCACAGCAGCCGGTAGGACAGCATGTGGTGCTCGGCCAGGGCCTCGCGCACCCCGGGCTCGACGGTGCCGAGGTCCTCGCCCACCACCAGCGACCCGGCGCGGTGGCTCTCCAGTGCGACGATGTCGAGCATGTCAGCGCTGGGGTAGCGCACGTACGCGCCGTCGGCCGGCGTGCCGCCCTCGGGCACCCACCACAGGCGGAACAGGCCCATCACGTGGTCGATGCGCACCCCGCCGGCTGCGGCCATCGTGGCCCGGATCGACTCGATGAAGGGCCGGTACTCCGCCTCACGCAGCCGCCACGGGATCAGCGGCGGGGAGCCCCAGTCCTGTCCGGCGGTGTTGAACACGTCCGGCGGCGCGCCGACCTTGACGCCCCCGGCCAGCGTCTGCTGCCACGTCCACGCGTCGGCACCCCCGCCGGAGACCCCGATCGGCAGGTCCTGGATGACCGTCAGGTCGCCACCGGCCCGCCGGAGCTGGACGTCGAGCAGCCACTGCAGCCAGGCGTGGAACTCCACCGCCTCGCCGGATCGCTGCACCGCCGCGCGTACCGCGGCGCCGCGCGGGTCGTGCAGGGCCGGGTCCCACTCGCGCCAGTCCGGGCCGTGCTGCTCGGCGAGGGCGCACCAGGCGGCGAAGTCCTGCAGGGGCTCTCCCTGCTCGGCCCGCCACCGGTCGAAGCCGTCGGCGCGGTCCCGCGCCGCGAACACGCGTCGCAGCGCCTCCCGCTTCAGCCGCCATACGGCGTCGCGGTCGAGCGGCCGGTCGAGCCCACGGCCGCGTTCGGGCAGGTCGCCGAGGTCGACGGCGTCCGCGCCCGGCACCTCCTCCACCCGCAGGTACAGCGGGTTGCGGAACCGCCGGGTCGCGGGCAGGTACGGGCTGTCCTCCTGCGGGAGCGTGGGAGACACCGCGTGCAGGGGGTTGACCAGCAGGAAGCCGGCCCCCAGCGACTCCGCCCACTCGCGGACCGCCCGCAGGTCGCCGAGGTCGCCGATCCCCCAGCTGCGGCGCGAGCGGGTCGCGTAGAGCTGGACGGTCCAGCCCCAGGCGCGCCACCCCCGCGGTAGCCAGCAACGTCCGGGCGAGACGACCAGCAGCCGCTCGCGGCCCGCCGTCGTGCGCATCCGGTGGTAGCCCAGCGGGAAGTCGGGCGGCAGCGGCCCGTCGATGCGACGCGTCGCGCCGTCCTCGCAGACCACGTCGGCGGGACCGACGCCGGGGTCCCGGCCGGGCCGGGTGACGACCGGCGCGCGTTCCTCCAGGTCGGCCGGCGGGTCGCCGATCACCTCGCGCAGCCGCCGCACGGTGTCGTCCGGCACGACCTGCGGCTGCTGCGCCGCGTCGACCCAGTGCCGGTGGATGCCCCACCGGTCGGTCTCGCGGTAGCGACGGTCACTCGCCGCGTCGCTCATCGGGCGGACAGTCGGCATGCCGGTCATCGTCACACACGGGTACGGCGGGCGCGCCTCACCAGGTCGGGTCGGGCCGGTCCGGCGCCGTCGCCAGGCGGCGGTCGGCGATCCGCACCATCCGCCCGATGCGGGTGCCGGCGACGTCGCCCGGCGCGTACTTGCCGCCGACGACCAGGTG
>JALZDI010000185.1 GCA_030862655.1 Actinomycetota bacterium
GGGTGTGGACCGCCTGGCCCGGCGGGCCGAGCGCACGGTCGCCCCCGACATCCGCGCCAGCTAGCACCCGGGCCCCGGACCGTCCGCTGCCTGGGTCGTCGCCTCAGGGGGTGGCGGTGGGCCCGGCCCGGTGCACGGTCAGGGGCGCTACTGCGGGGCCGTCATCACGAACCGGATGCCCGAGGTGAGCACCAGCCCCGCCGCGCGCACCACGGTGGGCTCGACGACCGGTAGGTACGGCAGCCGCAGCGGCGAGCGCGCCCACCGCGGCAGCACCTCGACGGCTGCGGCCGACAGCACCGCGTACGCCGGCCGCAGCGTCCAGGGCACCGGCGGGCTGAGCAGCAGGAACCGGGCCGCCGCCCGGCTCTGGGCGGTGGAGCGCACCTCGGCACGGAAGCCGGCGAGCTGCAGTCCGAGCTCCATCTCGCTGGTCGGCGGGTCGAGCACGCCGAGCCGCCGCGCCACCTCGGCCATGTCGGCCACGTAGCCGTCGCGCCCGTCCTGGTCCAGCGGCCGAGCGCCGTACCGCTGGTGCGCGCGCAGGAAGCACTCGATCTCGGCCAGGTGCACCCACGACAGCAGGTGCGGGTCTCCGGCACGGTAGCGCCGGCCGTCCGGCGCGATCCCGCTGACCCGCTCGTGGACCGCCCGCACCCGAGCGACGGCGGCCTCGGCGTCCTCGGCGGTGCCGAACGTGGTCACCGCGAGGAAGGTGCTGGTCCGCTGCAGCCGCCCCCACGGGTCGCCGCGGTAGCCGGAGTGCGCCTCGACCGCGGCCATCGCCAGCGGGTGCAGCGACTGCAGCAGCAGCGCGCTCAGCCCGCCGACGAACATCGACGCGTCGCCGTGCACCCGGCGCACCGGCCGGTCCTCGGCGAACCACCGCGGCCCCGGCCGGTGGTGGATGCGGGCGCGCTGCTCCCAGCCGTCGGCCCCGGCGACCCGCTCGAACAGCGATGCGCCCATCGCGCGTCGCAGGTCGGCCAGCGGCCACACCGTCATGCCGTCGATCGTGGCACCACTACGCGGACATGTCGACGAGCTTGCCGACCGTGCGCCAGTTGCGCACGGTGCCCACCACCGGGCGCCGCAGCGCGCTCATCCGCGTCGCCAGCCTCGAGCGCCCGAACCCGTTCGGCAGGTGCAGGTAGATCTCGCGACCGTCGCCGGTGTACTCGTCGTCGCCGAGGTCTCCGGGCCCGACCAGGGCCGTCAGGTCTGCGGGCGCGTCCCCGGCCAGGAACACCACCGCCAGGCGCGCGGGGTCGGCCTGCGGGAACGGGTTGCGCGCGAGTACGCCGGCCATCTCGGCGTGCGTGCGGACGACGACGTCGACGTCCATCGACAGCTCGGTGGCGATGGCGTGCTCGATCCGGCCGCACACCTCGTCGGCGCCGAGGTCGCTGGTGAAGACGACGTTGCCGCTGCGGATGTAGGTGGCGACGTCGGTGAGGCCGAGCCGGGCGTACACCTGGGCGAGCTCGGCCATCGAGATCTGCCGTGCCTTGCCGAGGTTGATGCCACGCAGCAGCGAGACGTACCGGGTGCTGACCGTGCTCACGCGACCACCACCTCGTGCGACTCGGCGTCGGGGGCGACGAAGGACAGCAGCTCGGCGCCCTCGGCGCTCACCTCGGAGTGCTGCCGCCGGGTTACCTTCTCGAACAGCTCGACGGTCAGCGTCGCCGCCCGCCGCTCGCGCACCACCCGCCACATCCCCTGCACGAACCCGTCCACCAGCAGCATCCCCGGCACCATGCCGTTGCGGAAGGCGATCCGCCGGCGGTGCTCGTCGGCGATCACCCGCCCGCGGTCGGCGTGGGACAGGGTGAGGTTGTCGAACTCGGCGAGGAAGCGCACGGGCGCCGGGGTGTCCGGGTCGGGCCGCGGCGCGTCCGGCAGGTCGAACAGCTGCCTGCCTCGCTCGTCGCGGAAGACCCGCAGCCGCGGCCGCAGCCGGTCGAACACCTCGCCCAGCCGGGTCAGGCCCGACCAGGTCTGCGCGTCGGCCGGACCTGCCGGCCCGAACGCCGCCAGGTAGCGCAGCACCATCGCGTCCGGAGCACCGTCGCCGGCGGCCGGCTCACCGAGCCAGTCCTCGAACGTCGTGAACGCCGCCGGCCCCGAGCGTCCCCACACCCCGCGCGGCGGCACGTACACCACAGGCAGCAGCACCCGGACCGCATAGGCCAGCGCCGACGGCTCCCGGTCGGGCCAGCGGGGGCCGAGCAGCTCACGCAGCTGGGCCATCGTGCGCGGCTCCTCCTCGACCAGGGCCCGACCCGCGGCCAGCACCGCGTCGAGGTCTACGCCGTCGAGATGCGCCCGCCCGTAGGTCATGTTGTTCCACACCTGCTGCGCGAGGTAGCGCTGCAGGGCAGGCCGCAGGGCGAGCGCGTCCTTGGCCGTGACCAGGTGGATGGTGCCGCGCATCAATGTCGTGCGCACCGCGGAACGGTCGGTGAGCAGGCGGCCGAGCTGGGCGGGGTCGAAGTCGTCCAGCCGCGCCCAGAGCCCGACGTAGGGCGGGCCCGGCGCCTGCGCCTGCATCCCGACCAGGTGCTCGAGCGCCTGCGCGGGCGCCATCCGGTGCCGGCGCAGCAGCAGCTGCCTGTCGAGGAGGGCACGGTTGAGCGCGCGTCGGTCGAGCACCTCCTCGCCTGCCACGGCCAACAACCTATCCGGCCGGGCCGACAGCGTCCCTGGGTCGGCTTGGCTAGTCTCGGGAACGATGACATCGCAGCTGCAGGACTCACCCGACCGCTGGATCACGCTGGAGGGCGCGGTCAACGTGCGCGACCTCGGCGGGCTGCCCGTCCGCGGCGGGGCAGCGACGCGGCAGCGGGTGCTGCTGCGCTCCGACAACCTGCAGGACCTCACCGAGACCGACCTGCGCAGGCTGCGCGAGGACGTCGGGCTGAGCGACGTCGTCGACCTGCGCACCAGCAGCGAGCGGTCGGTGGAGGGCCCCGGGCCGCTCGACGACGACCCCGACGTGCGGGTGCACCACTGGTCGCTGCTGCCCGAGGCCGGCGACGAGGCGCGCGAGGTCGACGGCGACGTCCTGATGCCCTGGCAGGCGGGACCCGACGAGGTGCCGGCGCCGCGGTCGGAGACCCGCGGGGTCTACGTGTCCTACCTTCGGGACCGCCCCGCCTCGGTCGTCGGCGCGCTGCGCACGGTCGCGCACGCCGACGGTGCCGTCGTCGTGCACTGCGCAGCGGGCAAGGACCGCACCGGGGTGCTGGTGGCGCTGGCACTCGACCTGGTCGAGGTCGACCGCGACGCGGTCGTCGCCGACTACCTGCTCACCAGCGAACGGATCGACGCGATCATCGCCCGGCTGGCCGGGGCCCGCGCCTACGCGTCCAACCTGCGCGAGCGTTCCCGCGACAGCCACCTGCCGCGCGCCGAGGGCCTGGAGGACGTGTTCCGCTACGTCGACGCCGACGGCGGCACGCGAGGCTGGCTCGGCCGGCACGGGTGGCGGTCCGAGGACACCGACGCGCTGTGGCAGCGGTTGCGAGACTGACATGTTCGGGCGTCGTGAGCGGCAGGTGCACGCGGCGTTCGACGCCGTACACCGCGAGGACTTCCTGCCGCAGGACCAGCGGGCGAACGCGCCGCTGGACCGCGCGCTGCCGATCGGGTTCGGGCAGACCAACTCGCAGCCGCGAACGGTCGCGAACATGCTCTCGCTGCTCGACGTGCACGCGGGCATGAAGGTGCTCGACGTCGGCAGCGGGTCGGGGTGGACCACCGCCCTGCTCGGGCACCTGGTCGGCTCCGAAGGCTCGGTGTCGGGCGTGGAGATCGTGCCGGAGCTGGTGGAGTGGAGCCGGCAGAACCTCGCGGCGTACTCGATGCCGTGGGCCGACATCCGGCAGGCGACCCAGGACGAGTACGGTCTGCCCGCGGAGGCGCCGTTCGACCGCATCCTGGTCTCGGCCGAGGCACAGACCATGCCGCAGTCCCTGGTCGACCAGCTCGGCGACGATGGCGTGCTGGTGGTCCCGGTGGCGGGCCGGATGCTCAGCGTGCACCGGCGCAAGGGCGACGACGTCGAGGTGCGCCAGCACGGGCACTACTCGTTCGTGCCGCTGCGCTGACCGCGCGTCACGGTCAGTCGTCGTCCACGACGAGGACGGCGGCACCCCGGACCCGGCCGGCGGCCAGGTCGGCCAGTGCGGCGTCGGCCCGCTCGAACGGGTACGGCGTGGCCGCGACCCGCAGCCGCAGCCGGCCCGCGAGACCCAGGAGCTCCTCGCCGTCGCGTCGGGTGTTGGCGGTGACGCTGCACAGGGTGCGTTCGCCGAACAGGTGCTGCTGGTAGTCCAGCGGCGGCACGTCGCTCAGGTGGATCCCGGCGACGGCGAGGGTGCCACCCGCTCCGAGCGACCGCAGCGCCACCGGCACCAGGTCGCCCACCGGCGCGAACAGGATCGCCGCGTCCAGTGGCACGGGTGACTCGGCGTACGCCTCGGCGGCGGTGGCGGCCCCCAGGTCCAGGGCCAGCGCGCGGGCCGCCTCCCCGCGGGTGAACACGTGCACCTCCGCGCCCTGCGCCACGGCCACCTGCGCGGTGAGGTGGGCGCTGCCGCCGAACCCGTAGATGCCCAGCCGGCCGCCGGGCGGCAGTCGCGACCGGCGCAGCGCTCGGTAGCCGATGATGCCCGCGCACAACAGCGGCGCGGCGTGCACGTCGTCGAACGCGTCCGGCAGCCCGTAGGCGAACGCGGCCGGCACCACGGCGTACTCGGCGTAGCCGCCGTCGGCGTCCCAGCCGGTGTAGGTGGAGGCCGGGCAGAGG
>JALZDI010000186.1 GCA_030862655.1 Actinomycetota bacterium
CCTCCCTTGGCCCGCAGCACCTCGCTGATGCGCATCCTCGTCCCTCCGCTCGCGTCCTTGTGTGTTCAAGGCTAATGCGGTTGCCGTACCCCGCGATAGGGCCCGAGCCGGCCGGGTCAGCCGGGGGAGTCGGTGTCGGTGTCCGTGCCGGCGTCGGCGCCGGGCCGGCGGCGGGAGGACAGGTCGTGTACCTGGCCGCCGCCGCTGCGCGGGTCGTCGGGGTCGGCGTCGTCGTCGAGCGCGCCGAGGAAGGCCAGCGCCTGGTCGTGCAGCTTGCCGTTGGTGGACAGGCCGTTGCCGCTGTGCGGACCCGGGCGGCCGTCCAGGCCGCCGAAGCGCCCACCGGCCTCCTCGACGATCACGGTCAGCGCTGCCATGTCATAGAGCGCCAGGTCGGGCTCGGCGGCGATGTCGACCGCGCCCTCGGCGACCAGCATGTGCGACCAGAAGTCGCCGTAGGCGCGGGTCCGCCAGCATCGACGGCCGAGGTTGAGCAGGTCCTGCAGCCGGTCGCGCTCATCCCAGCCGTCGAGGGAGGAGTACGACAGCGACGCGTCGCCCAGGTCGGACACGTCGGAGACGTGGCAGGGCTGGGAGTTCATCAGCGACTTGCCGGTGCGTGCCCCGTCGCCCTTGGCCGCCCACCAGCGACGTCCGAGCGCGGGCGCGGAGACGCAGCCCACCACGACCTCGTCCTCGACCATCAGCGCGATCAGCGTCGCCCACACCGGCACCCCACGCACGAAGTTCTTGGTGCCGTCGATCGGGTCCACCACCCAGCGGCGCGGGCCCCACCCGGAGGCGCCCTGTTCCTCGCCGAGGACGGCGTCGCGCGGGCGTGCCCGCCCGAGCGTGCGGCGCACGGCCACCTCGACCGACTCGTCGGCGTCGGTCACCGGCGTCAGGTCGGGCTTCTGCGTCACGTGCAGGTCCATCGACTTGAAGCGGTTCATCGTCAGCGAGTCCGCGTCGTCGGCCAGGACGTGCGCGAGCCGGAGGTCGTCGGTGTGAGTCGTGCGCATGGGAGGAGGGTACGGCGTCCGAGACGTGAGACGGTGGACCCCGGACGCGGAGGGGCCGGGACAATCTCGGGGCGCCTCCTGGGACGTATCACTGGGACAGACCGCCGTGCCGCACCGGTCCGGCGCCACCCGGTGACACCGACGGAACGGAGCAGGCGGATGTTCGACGAGTTCCTGGGACTTCCGCTGCACGTGTTCATCATCCACGCGACCCTGGCGATCCTGCCCGGCGCGGCCACGCTCGCGCTGGCCTACGTCGTACTCGGCTCCTGGCGCTGGCTGCTGCGGTGGCCGCTGGTGCTGACAGCTCTCGGCGCGCCGGTGGTGACCTTCGTGACCGTGCAGGCGGGCAAGGCGCTCAAGGACGACCTCGGTCTGCCCGACGAGCTGATCGCCACCCACGAGGAGCGCGGCGAGCTGCTGTTCATCCTCGTGCTGGTCTTCGCCGTGGTGGCGCTGGTGGCGGCGTTCACGATGGGCGGTCCCTCGCTGCTGGCCTCCGGCGCGGGCGCGCGGAGGGGGTCGGCACGGGCCCTGCAGGTTGGGGTGGGTGTGCTGCTGGTGGTGGCCGCGGTGCTGGTGCTGGTGCTGGTGATCCTGACCGGCGACGCCGGGTCGCGGGCCGTCTGGGAGGGCCGGATCTGAGGTCAGCCGCCGACCGGGGTCTCCCGGCTGGCCAGCAGCCGGCGGAACGACTCCGCCCGCGCCGGCTCGACGCGGTCCTCGCGCACGGCCTCGTCGAGCGCGCACTCCGGCTCGGCGCCGCCGTGGCTGCACCCGCGCGGGCACTCGTCGGTCAGCGCGGCCAGGTCGGGGAACGCCTCGATCAGGTGGTCGGGGTCGACGTGGGCGAGACCGAACGACCGGATCCCGGGAGTGTCGACCACCCAGCCGCCGAACGGCAGCCGCAGCGCGTAGGCCGAGGTGGAGGTGTGCCGGCCGCGGCCGGTGACCTCGTTGACCACCCCGGTCGAACGGGCCGCCCCGGGCACCAGCGCGTTGACCAGCGTGGACTTGCCGACGCCGGAGTGCCCGAGCAGCACGCTGGACCGGTCGCGCAGTGCCGACCGCAGCGGCTCCAGGTCGCCGCCGCGCTGGGTGACCACGTGCGCCAAACCCAGCGGGCGGTAGACGTCGAGCAGCGTTTCGGGCGAGGCGAGGTCGGCCTTGGTCAGGCACAGCAGCGGCTCGATGTCGGCGTCGAAGGCGGCGGCCACCGCGCGGTCGATCAGCCCCTGCCGTGGCTCGGGGTCGGCGAGCGCAGTCACGATCACCAGCTGGTCGGCGTTGGCCACCACCACCCGCTCGTACGGGTCGTCGTCGTCGGCGGTGCGCCGCAGCACCGTGGCGCGGTCGTCGACCAGGGCGATGCGGGCGAGGGTGCCGTCGGCGCCGGAGACGTCACCAACGAGCCGGACGCGGTCGCCGACGACGACGCCCTTGCGGCCGAGCGCACGCGACTTCATCGCCATGACCGTCGTACCGTCGTCGAGCATGCAGGAGTAGCGCCCCCGGTCGATGGTGACCACGCGGGCGGGGACCGCGTCGTCGTAGGAGGGGCGCTCCTTGGTGCGGGGGCGGGTGCGCCGCCCGGGCCGGTCGTAGCTCTCGTAGTCGTGCTCGTCGTAGCGTCCACGACTCATCGGCGCAGCGACTCCCAGTCGGGGGCGAAGCCGGGGTAGGTCTTCGACGTGCACCCGATGTCGTCGACCTGTACGCCGGGCACGACCAGGCCGAGCACCGCGGCGGCGTGCGCCATGCGGTGGTCGGCGTAGGCGTGGAACAGTCCGCCGTGCAGCGGGCGCGGGCGGATCTGCAGCCCGTCGGCGGTCTCGCGGACGTCGCCGCCGAGCGCGTTGACCTCGGTCGCGATCGCGGCCAGCCGGTCGGTCTCGTGCCCGCGCAGGTGGGCGATGCCGCGCAGCGTCGAGGGGGAGCCGGCCAGCGCGCACAGCGCGGCCAGCACCGGGGTGAGCTCGCCGACCTCGTGCAGGTCCAGGTCGACGCCACGCAGCTGCTGCGGGCCGCGCACCGTGAGGCCGTCTGTCGTCAGGTCGACGTCAGCGCCGAACTGCGGCAGCAGCCCCCGCAGACGGTCGCCCGCCTGGTCGGTCCGCCGCGGCCAGTGCCGGACGGTGACCGCACCGGCGGTGGCGCAGGCGGCGGCCAGGAACGGCGCGGCGTTGGACAGGTCGGGTTCCACGTCGACGTCGAGCGGCTTCAGCGGCCCCGGCCGCACCGCCCACCGGTCCGGGCGCGTCGTGTCGACGGTGACGCCCCGCTCACGCAGCATCGCCACGGTCATGTCGATGTGCGGCAGCGAGGGTACGGCGGCGCCGGCGCCGTCGTGGCGAACGTCGACCCCCTCGTCGAACCGGGCGCCGGCCAGCAGCAGCGCCGACACGAACTGGCTGGACGCCGACGCGTCGACGGCCACGGGACCGCCGGGCACCCGTCCTGAGCCGTACACCTCGAACGGCAATGTGCCCCGGCCACCGTCGTCGAGGTGGGCGCCCAGCGCGCGCAGCGCGTCGACCACCTGACGCATCGGGCGTTCCCGGGCACGCGGGTCGCCGTCGAAGCGGACGGTGCCGTCGGCGAGGGCCGCGACCGGCGGCACGAACCGCATCACGGTGCCGGCCAGCCCGCAGTCCACCTGTGCGGGGCCGCGCAAGGGGGCCGGGTCCACGCGCCAGCCGTCCGCGACGTCCTCGACGCCAGCGCCGAGACCGCGCAGGGCCGAGGCCATCAGGTCGGTGTCGCGGGCGCGCAGCGGTCGTCGTACAAGCGAGGGGCCCTCGGCCAGGGCCGCCAGCAGCAGCGCCCGGTTGGTGACCGACTTGGACCCGGGCAGTGAGACGGTGGCGTGCACCGGGCCGTCGGCCGGCGGGGCCGGCCAGGCGGCTGCGGACGCGGAGCTCATCGCCGTCGAGCCTAGCCGCCGGAGCGTGACAGCGCCGTCGCGTGGCGCGTGGTGGGCGGCCCGGTCAGAAGACCGACCTGGCCGAGGCGCCGGCCCGCTTCGACTCGCGCTTGGCGGCCTTGCGGGCGCGCTTGGCCTCACGCCGGGCCGTCTTCGCGCCGTGCTTGACCCGCCAGGCGACCCCGGGACGGCCCTCGGTGTCGACACCGGCGAGCAGCAGGCCCCCGAGCATCGAGACGTTCTTGAAGAAGTGCACCTTCTGGTTGGCCTTGGCCGCCGGGTCGCTCTCCTCCCAGTAGCGGTGCCCGGACAGCGTGGTCGGGATCAGCGAGAGCGCCAGCACGTTGGCCGACAGCCGAGGCGCCTTGCCGGTGGCCAGCAGCAGGCCACCGGCGACCTGCGCGGCGGCGTTGGCCTTGACCAGCGTCTCGGTGTCGCTGGGCAGCGGCGCCTGGGGGACCGCCTTCTTCGCCGCCGGCACGACCCTGTCGAACACCGGCTTGGCCTTGGGGGCCATCTTGTCCGCGTTCTTGTAGGCGTTGACGCCTCCGACGACGAACATCGAGGCCAGCATCGGGCGGGCGAGCAGTCGCACAAGAGTCATGGGTCATTCATACCCGTTGGCCCGCGAGTATGCATTCGCCGGGTGCTGGCGGGTCGTGGCTGTGTCGGGGGAACGCGCGGTATTCGCCGCGTGCCTCCGACGCCGGCGGTCGCTGGCACCACGCGACCTGTCGGCTAGTGGTCGTGGTGCTCGTGTCCCTTGCCCTTGTCCTTGTCGTGCCCCTTGCCCTTGTCCTTGTCGTGCCCCTCGCCGCCGTCCTTGCTGCCCTGGCCGTCATCGTCGTCCCCGTCGGAGG
>JALZDI010000187.1 GCA_030862655.1 Actinomycetota bacterium
GGCGCTGGCCGAGGCGATGGTCCTCGACGAGCTCGCCAGGTTCCTCGCCCTCGTACACCGGGCGTTCGACCGGCACCCCGACGACCTGGTGCAGGCCATCCGGGTCGCGACGGCCGACGTACTCGAGCTGGCCCACGGCAACACGCTGCTGCGTGCGATCGTGTCAGCCACGCACGGCGCCGACACCGAGCTGCTGCCGCTGCTGACCACGCACGCCGAGCCGCTGCTGAGCACGGCCAAGTCGGTGATCGCCGACCGGCTCGCGCACTTCCCGCTGCCGTTCGACGAGCACGAGCGGGCGGCCGCGATCGACGTCATCGCGCGCGTCGTGCTCAGCCACGTGATGCAGCCGAGCGGCAGCCCGCAGCAAACCGCGGACGATATCGCGTGGACCGCCGGGCGCGTCCTCCGTGTCGCCGACGAGTAGGGCGCCGGCACCTACTTCTGCAGTGAGTGCAGGTGCTCGACCGTGCGCGCGTACTCCTCGACGATCTCGGCGAACAGCTCGGCCACCGGGCGCACCACGTTCATCCGGCCCACGATCTGCCCGGCGGGCATCGCGACCACGCTGGGATCGTCGGACTGGTTCATCCGCTGGTGCGCCTCGGACACCAGGATGTTCTGCAGCGGCATCGGCAGCGGCTCAGGCGCGTCCGCGTCCTCCCACGCCTGCGTCCAGCGGTTGCGCAGCAGCCGCGCCGGCTTGCCGGTGTAGATGCGGGTGCGCACGGTGTCCGACGACGACGCAGCCAGCAGGGCGTCCTTGATCGCGGAGTGCTCGCCGCCGAGGGTGTACTCCTGCGCGGTCAGCCAGGCCGAGCCCATCCACACGCCCTGCGCGCCGAGCGCGAGCGCGGCGGCGGCCTGCCGGCCCGAGCCGATGCCGCCGGCCGCGAGCACGGGCACCTGCCCGCCGACGGCGTCGACGATCTCGGGCGTCAGCACCATGGTCGCGATCTCGCCGGTGTGTCCGCCGGCCTCGTACCCCTGCGCCACCACGATATCGACGCCGTTGTCGACGTGGCTCTGCGCGTGGCCCGCCTTGCCGGCCAGCGCGGCGACCGGCACACCGGCGTCGTGCGCGCGGTCGATGACGTCCTTGGGCGGTGAGCCCAGCGCGTTGGCGATCAGCCGGATCGGGTGCGACAGCGACACGTCGACGTGCGCACGCGCCACCGAGTGCAGCCAGCCGAGGACGGCGTCGCGGTGCTCGGCGCCCTGGTCCAGTGGGGGTACGCCGAGCTTGCGCAGCGTGTCGTCGACGAAGCGGCGGTGACCCTCGGGGACGAGCTCGCCGAGGTCCTTGGGCGTGCCCTCGGTGGGCACCTTCATCGGCATCACGATGTCGACGCCGTACGGCTTGCCATCGGTGTTGTCGTCCATCCACGTGAGCACCTCGTCGAGGTCGGTGCCGTCGTTGAAGCGCACGCAGCCCAGCACGCCCATGCCGCCGGCGCGGGTGATCGCGGCAGCCACGTGCTCGGACGGGGTGAACCCGAAGATCGGGTAGTCGATGCCGAGCTGGTCGCAGATCGGGGTCCGCATGTCTGGCCTCCGGCTCAGGTCGGCGTGGGCGCCGACGATGCCCGCCGGGCGTGGTCGTGGGCCCACGTGTAGTCGGGCTTGCCGCTCGGGTGCCGCCGGATCTCCTCGACCAGGTGCAGCTCACGGGGCAGCTTGAAGCCGGCGAGCCGGGTACGCAGGTGCGCGTCGAGGTCCTCGAGCGTCGGTTGCCTGTCCTCGCGCGGCTGCACGATCGCCACCACCCGGTTGCCGAAGCGCTCGTCCGGAGCGCCCACGACGAGTACGTCGAACACGTCGGGGTGAGACTTGACCACGCCCTCGACCTCCTCGGGGAACACCTTCTCGCCGCCGGTGTTGATGCAGTTCGAGCCGCGGCCGAGCAGCACGATGCTGCCGTCGTCCTCGACCCGGGCCATGTCGCCCGGGATCGAGTAACGCACACCGTTGATCTCGGCGAACGTGCGCGCGGTCTTCTCCGGGTCCTTGTGGTAGCGCAGCGGGATGTGGCCGGAGCGGGCCAGACGACCGACGCCGCCGGAGCCGGGCTCGATCGGCCGGCCGTCGTCGTCGATCACGATCGTGCCCTCGCCGCGGTTGAACCTCGGCCCGCCCATGTCCTGGTCGTCCTTGGTCACCACGCCCAGCCCGGAGAAGCCGGTCTCGGACGAGCCGACGGTGTCGGTGATGACGATGTTGGGGAACGTGTCGAGGTACTGCTGCTTCACCGACGGGGAGAAGATCGCCGCTCCGCTGGACAGCGCCAGCAGCGTAGCCCCGGTGTACTGCCCCGAGGTGAACGCCTCGATCATCGGCCTGGCCATCGCATCGCCGGTGATCGCCATGACGTTGACACCCTCGGAGTCGACCAGCCGCCACACCTCGTGCGCGTCGAACTTTGGCAGCAGCACGACGGTGCTGGCGCTGAACAACGCACCCAGCGCCGCCCACTGCGCCGCGCCGTGCATCATCGGCGCGACCGGAAACCGCACCAGCGGGCCGCCGGCGGCGCCGTCCTGGGCGAGCTTCCACTCGTCCTCGACCGGTTCGTTGGTCATGAAGTCGATGCCGCCGCCGAGGACGCGCCACACGTCCTCCTGCCGCCACACCACGCCCTTGGGCATGCCGGTGGTGCCGCCGGTGTAGAGGATGTACAGGTCGTCGGCGGAACGCTCGCCGAACTCGCGCCGCGCGGACGCGTCGGCCAGCGCCTGTTCGTACTCCACCGCGCGGTAGGAGCCGCTGTCTTCGGACGTGCCGTCCTCGACCACCAGCACATGCCTCAGGCCGGGGAACCGTGGCAGCACCCCGGCCATCATGGGCGCGTAGCGGCGCTGGTGGATGACCGCCTCGAGGTCGGCGTCGTCGAAGATGTAGGCGAGCTCCTCCTCGACGTAGCGGTAGTTGATGTTGATCGGCACCGCCCGCAGCTTGAACAGCGCGAACATCGACTCGACGAACTCGACGCTGTTCAGCGAGTAGATCCCGACCTTGGCCTCGGGGCCGATGCCCTGCGCCGCGAGGTGGTTGGCCAGCCGGTTCGCCCGCTCGTCGAGCTCGGCGAAGGTCACCCGCCGGTCGCCACAGACGACCGCCGTACGGTCCGGTGCCAGGTCGACGGCGTGCTCGAGCAGGTCTGCGATGTTGAAAGCCACCCCGAAAAAGTAGAACATGTTCTTACTGATGGCAACACCCCGGCCGGCAGCGTCCGGCAGAGTGGGCGTTACTGCGCGCGCTGCGGCGGACGCACGCGCGAGGACGAGACGAGGACTGCGATGAGTGAAGAGCACTGCCTGGTCGAGCGCCGTGACCACGTGCTCGTGGTGACGATGAACCGGCCGGAGGCCAAGAACGCGCTGTCCGCCGACATGATGGCGATCATGCGCGAGGCCTGGGACCGGGTCGACCGCGACGACATGATCCGGGCCGCCGTGCTGACCGGGGCGGGCGGGGCTTTCTGCGCCGGCGCCGACCTCAAGGCGATGACGCAGAGCCACCCCGGGGAGTCGTTCGAGGGCGGAGGCTGGGACCTCACCCGGATCGACGCGCTGCTGAAGGGCCGGCGGCTGCGCAAGCCGCTGGTGGCCGCGGTCGAGGGGGCGGCGATCGCCGGCGGCACCGAGATCCTGCAGGCCACCGACATCCGGGTCGCCGGGGAGAGTGCGCGGTTCGGCGTCTCCGAGGCGCGCTGGGGGCTGTTCCCGCTCGGCGGGTCCGCCGTACGCCTGCCGCGGCAGATCCCATACACGCTGGCCGCCGACGTGCTGCTGACTGGTAGGCACCTCAGCGCCGCCGAGGCCCTGGAGATGGGGCTGATCGGGCGGGTGGTGCCCGACGGACAGGCGCTGGACACCGCGCTGGAGGTCGCCGACCGTGTCGCCGCGAACGGGCCACTGGCGGTGCAGGCGATCCTGCGCACCATCCGCGACACTGAGGGGATGCCGGAGAACGAGGCGTTCAAGGTGGAGGCGGAGATAGGGATGCAGGTGTTCACCAGCGAGGACGCCAAGGAGGGCCCGCAGGCCTTCGCGGAGAAGCGCCGGCCGGCGTTCTCGGGGCGCTGAGGCCGGTGGCCCCCGAGGAGGAAGACCGTGACGCGGCGCTGCTCCGGCTGGCCGCCGCGACCCGTGACCTGGTCGACACGGTAGTGCTGACCGCGGCCGACGAGGACGACCTGACGCGCTCGGCCAAGGAGGTCGAGGCGGTCACCGAGCGGCTGCGCCAGCGCCTGCTGGAGCACCCGCCGCGACCCGACCTCGGGCCCGACGGCCGGATGCGTGCCCTGGCCAACCCGGTCATCGGCGAGGCCAACCCGCTGGCGCCTCCCTTGCTCGTCGAGTCCACGCCGGACGGTACGGCGCGCGCGGAGTTCGAGCTCGGCGCGGCCTACGAGGGCCCGCCGGACCTGGTGCACGGCGGCGTGAGCGCGCTGATCCTCGACCACGTGCTCGGCAGCGCCGGCGGAGCGGGAGGCAGGCCGGGCATGACCGGGACCCTGGAGCTGCGCTACCGCCGGCCGACGCCGCTGCACCGGCCGCTGGTGGCCCGGGCGTGGATCGCAGAGGTGGACGGACGCAAGACCACGATCCGCGGCGAGATCGCCCGCGCCGACGGACGGGTGTGCGTCGAGGCGTCGGGCCTGTTCATCCTGCCCAGCTTCCTCGCCGAGCAGGTCGAGGAGGCTCAGCGCTACCGCGACTGAATCGTGGCGGCCCCATCTGAGAGCGGTCTCGATTTCGCGGTCATCGTCGTCTAACCCG
>JALZDI010000188.1 GCA_030862655.1 Actinomycetota bacterium
GACCTCGAGCCCGCGCTGCTGGGCCGGGTCGAGGAGCTCATCGACTTCGTCACCGCGCCGTAGGCACCGAGCGCAACGTCCGGCGACGTGAGCGCCGTCGCGGACGGGGCGGCAGACGTCAGGCGCGCTCAGGCGCCTAGGGCAGCAGGTCGCGGACGACCGCGTCGGCCAGCAGCCGCCCACGCCGGGTGAGCACGACCCGCCCGTGCGCGAGTGCCGCGGGCTCCACCAGCCCCTCGTCGGCGGCGCGGGCCGCCGCCTTGACGCCGTACTCGTCCAGCACCCCAGCGTCGAGGCCCTCGGACAGCCGCACCTCGAGCAGCACCCGCTCCACCCGCCGCGTCTGGTCGTCGAGCACCTCGCGGGCGTGCGCCGGGCTGCGACCGGCCGCCAGCCGCTCGGCGTACGCGGCCGGGTGCTTGACGTTCCACCAGCGCACACCCGCGACGTGGGAGTGCGCGCCGGGGCCGACTCCCCACCAGCTCCCGCCGCGCCAGTAGGTCTCGTTGTGCCGGCAGCGGGCGGCCGGGTCCCGGGCCCAGTTCGAGACCTCGTACCAGTGCAGGCCGTGCGCGGAAAGCACGTCGTCGGCCAGCAGGTACTTGTCGGCGACCTCGTCGTCGTCGGGCGGCGGCAGCTCGCCGCGCCGGATGCGGCGGGCGAGCGCGGTCCCCTCCTCGACGATCAGCGCGTAGGCGCTGACGTGGTCGGGCTCGCAGGCCAGCGCCTGCTCCAGGCTGGTGCGCCAGTCCGGCAGCGACTCTCCCGGCGTGCCGTAGATCAGGTCGAGGCTGACCTGATCGAAGCCGGCCGCCCGGGCCCAGCGGACCACCTGCGGGACCCGGCCGGGGTCGTGCGTGCGGTCGAGCGTGGCCAGGACGTGCGGCACCGCAGACTGCATGCCGAAGGAGACCCGGGTGAAGCCGGCCGCGCGCAGCCGCTCCAGCGACCCGGGGTCGACACTGTCGGGGTTGGCCTCGGTGGTGACCTCGGCGTCGGCGGTCAGACCCAGCTCGTCGCGGACCGCCAGCAGCACCTCCCCGAGCCGCTGCGGCGCCAGCAGGGTGGGCGTGCCGCCGCCGAGGAACACCGAGTCCGCAGGCGGCGCCGCACCGCCCAGCACCCGGCGGGCCAGCCGCAGCTCGGCGACCGCCGCCCGGTGGTACGACGCCCGGGAAGCGCCGGGCGCCCCGCCGAGCTCGGCCGCGGTGTAGGTGTTGAAGTCGCAGTAGCCGCAACGCACCGCGCAGAACGGCACGTGCACGTACACGCCGAACGGCCGGCCGCGCAGCCCGCTCAGCGCCGAGGCCGGCAGCCCGCCGTCGGCCGGCGCTACGTCGCCGTCGGGCAGGGAGGAGGGCACCCGCCCATCATCGCAAGGGCGGGGGTCAGGGGTGTCAGCGGTAGAGCGCGTCCAGGCGGGCGCGGTAGTTGTCCTCGACGACCTTGCGCTTGACCTTCAGCGACGGGGTCACCTCGCCGGACTCGACCGAGAGGTCGTGCTCGAGCACGATGAACTTCTTGATGGTCTCCCAGCGGTTCAGCCGGGTGTTCAGCTCCGTGACGTAGCCGTCGACCATCTCGTGCACCTCCGGCGAGGACACGATCTCCTCGTAGGACCGGCCCCCCATGCCGTGGTGCTCGGCCCACCCCTGGATCGCGTCGGGGTCCAGGGTGATGATCGCGGTGCAGTAGTTGCGCTCGTTGCCGTGGACGACCATCTGGCTGGCGTAGGGGCACAGACCCTTGAAGGTGCCCTCGATCAGCGACGGGGCGACGTACTTGCCGCCCGAGGTCTTGAACAGGTCCTTCTTGCGGTCGGTGATGCGCACGAAGCCGTCGGCGTCGATCTCGCCGATGTCGCCGGTGTGGAACCAGTCGTCCTTCAGCGACTCCGCGGTCTGCTCCTCGAGGTGGTGGTAGCCGTCCATCACGCCCGGGCCCTTGATGAGGATCTCGCCGTCCTCGGCGATCTTGAGCTCGGTGCCGTCGAACGGCAGGCCCACCGTGCCGAACTTGTAGTTGTCCGGGCGGTTCACCACCGAGCCGGCGGAGGTCTCGGTCAGCCCGTAGCCCTCCAGGATCAGGATGCCGGCGGCGTGGAACCACTCCGCGACCTCCTTGTTCAGCGCCGCCGCGCCGGAGATGAAGAACCGCACCCGGCCGCCGAAGCGCTCACGGATCTTGGAGAAGACCAGCTTGTCGGCCACCTTCTGCTGTACGGCGAGGTGGGGGGGCACGCTCTGCCCCGCCATCCGGCGACGGCCGACCTCGATGCCGACTCTGAACGCCCAGTCGAAGATCTTCGCCTTCGCGCCGCCCTCCCCCTGGGTCATGGTGACGATACGGCCGTAGGCCTTCTCGAAGATGCGCGGGGCAGCGCCCATGAACGTCGGCTTCACCACGGCCAGGTTGTCGATGATCTTGTCGACCCGGCCGTCGACCGCGGTGTCGAACCCGATCGCGAGCTGGGTGGTCAGCAGGACCTTGCCGAACGAGTGCGCCATCGGCAGCCACAGGTACTGCACGTCGTCGATGCCCAGGATGCCCTGCGCGGCGACGGCGGCGCCCTCGTAGGTCCAGCTGGAGTGGCGCAGCCGCACCCCCTTGGGGCGTCCTGTGGTGCCCGACGTGTAGATCAGCGTCGCCAGGTGCGCTGGCTCGGTGCCCGCGATGCGCTCGTCGACGACGCCGGGATGCGCGGCGAGCAGGTCGTCGCCGAGCTTGGCGAGGTCGTCCAGGGAGATGACCGTGTCACCGTCGGCCGTGCCGGTGATCGTGACGACCTTGTCCAGCTTGGGCAGCTCGGAGCGGTGCTCGCGCAGCTTCGCGATCTGCTCGTCGTCCTCGGCGAAGACGATCCGGCTCTGCGAGTCGGCCAGGATGAAGGCCACGTCGGAGGGCACGGTGCTCGGGTAGACGGTGGTCGTGGCGGCCCCGGCGCACATGATCGCCAGGTCGGCCAGGATCCACTCGAAGCGGGTGCCCGACAGGATCGCCACCCGCTCCTCGGGCTCGATACCCAGCGCCACCAGCCCGGCGGCCAGGCTGCGCACCCGCGCGCCGGTGTCGGCCCAGGTCACCGTGGCCCAGGAGTCGCCCTCGGGGAAGCGGTACGCCGGGCGGTCCGGCGTCTGCTCGACCCGGTCCAGGAACATCCGCCCCACGGTGGGCGCACGCTCGGCCAGGTAGCGGTCGGTGTCGGTCACGGCGGCGGCGTCGGACATGTGTTTCCTTTACAGGTCGCCCACGGTGTTTCCTACAGCAGGTTAACGAGAAACGTAGAGCACTTCCCTACCGGGCGGTAGACGAAGGCCCGGCAATCGCCGGGGACGGCGAAGGGACGGGCCGAACAGGCGACCCGTCCCTCCCGGTCACGACCGGTTACCGCCCCTCGTTGACGACCACCTCCATGAAGGCGCCGCGCGCGCTCTCGCCGACGACCCGCACGGTGCTGCCGGTGTTCGGCACGTCGACGCTGCTCCACCCGGGCTGGTGGTGGCCCTTGTGTTCGCCGGTGCAGGCGTGCACGTCGCAGTCGTGCCAGTACGACCTGGTGTCGTCGAAGAGCGACGCCGCCGGCCGGGACTCGATCGTGCTCGGCACCCCGTTGCTGTGCAGGGTGTACGACTCGGTCCGCTCCAGGCCGAACGTCGAGTCGTAGGACTGCAGCCGCGGCCGCATCAGCGTCCCGTCGGCCCAGTGCTCCAGCTCCGGGTGCGCGTCGACCGGCAGGATCAGCCCGCCGCCCGGGTGGTCGCCGACGCTGTTGTCCTCGAAGGAGGCGTCCCAGTAGCTGACCAGCAGCCCGTCCTGGTAGCTGAAGTGCTCGACCCGGTCCGGTTCGGTGTTCAGCCAGCCGAAGTTGTACGGGCCGGTCTCCAGCGACCTGTCGAAGCCACGGTACTGCCGGTTCTCCAGCACGTAGGCGTTGAAGAACTCCTGTATCTCCGAGCCGGTCGTGGTCCGGAACCCGTCGAACGTCCAGCCCTCGTCCTCGGACTCGGCGGTGCCGAGCGGGGTGCCGTCGAGCGCGACGTCGTCGACCTGGAAGCCCGGACGGACCTCGGCACCGTCGGTCCAGTACCGGAACCCGATCTCGCTGGCCGAGGAGGTCTGGGCCGGGATGGTCGCGGTCAGCTCAACCCACTCGTCGTCGGAGTCGCCGGTGATGCCGTTCCCGAAGTTCTGCCCGTTGGGGTCGGTGTCGGTCGACAGGTTGGTCTCGATCGGCTCACCGTCCACGGTCAGGTAGGCGTAGTCCCAGTCGTCCTCGATGTCGTAGCGGACCTGTGCGGTCAGCGTGCCGCCGTCGCCGAGGTCGACCTCCTTGGTCATGGTGTTGTCGAGGTCGTCCCCGGACCCGCTGTAGAAGAACTTCTCGCCGGCGAACGGCGCGCCGAGATCCAGCGGCACCTTCTTGTCCGGCAGCAGCACGAAGACGCCCTGGGCGTGCCTGGTCGTGGTCTCCGCCGGGCCCACCTTGTGCGCGGACCTCTGGCCGGCGGTGGCCACCTCGTAGTCCAGCCAGCCGAGCTGGAACTTCTCCCAGTTGCCCATGTGCATCGGCTTGCTGCCGATGCCGTCCTCGGGGTCGCCGCTGCTGCCGTAGGAGCCGGAGCTCATCAGCGTCCAGAACGCGGTGGAGTTCTCCGCGCCGCCGGTGTTGCCGGAGGTGTCGTAGAGGTCGGGCAGACCGAGGTCGTGGCCGAACTCGTGCGCGAACACGCCGACCCCGCCGTTCTCCGGCTCGACCGTGTAGTCGCCGATCCAGTACTTGG
>JALZDI010000189.1 GCA_030862655.1 Actinomycetota bacterium
GACCCAGTCAGCGCGGCGACCCCTCCTGTGCGAGGGGTCTTTTCATGTCCACAGAAGGCGGCGACGAGAAACCGGGAGACGGCGTGACCACGCAGGAAGGCAAGGAGGCCACCGAGCGGACGACCTTCGACCCGGCGGCCCTGCAGGACAAGTGGCGGCCGGTGTGGGAGCGGATGAACCCGTTTGCCGCGGCCGACGACGGCGCGCGCGAGCGCCGCTATGCGCTGACGATGTTCCCCTACCCCTCCGGCGACCTGCACATGGGTCACGGAGAGGTGCTGGCGCTGCACGACGTGCTGGCGCGGTTCTGGTTCCAGCAGGGCTACGACGTGCTCAACCCGATCGGCTGGGACTCCTTCGGGCTGCCGGCGGAGAACGCCGCGATCAAGCGCGACGAGAACCCCGCCGTCTACACCTACGAGAACATCGAGACCCAGGCGGAGTCGATCCGCCGCTACGGCATCTCCTTCGACTGGAGCCGCCGGCTGCACACCTCCGACCCGGAGTACTACCGCTGGACGCAGTGGCTGTTCCTGCGGTTCCATGAGCGCGGGCTGGCCTACCGCAAGGAGTCGTTCGTCAACTGGTGCCCGCAGGACCAGACCGTGCTGGCCAACGAGCAGGTGGTCGCCGGCGAGTGCGAACGCTGCGGCGCGCAGGTGACCAAGCGTGAGCTGACGCAGTGGTACTTCAAGGTCACCGACTACGCCGAGCGGCTGCTGGAGGACATGACCGCGCTCGAGAGCCGCTGGCCCGACCGGGTGCTGACCATGCAGCGCAACTGGATCGGCCGTTCCGAGGGCGCCTACGTCGACTTCGCGATCGAAGGGTCCGGTGATCGGGACAGCGAGCCGGTGCGGGTGTTCACCACCCGGCCCGACACGCTGTTCGGCGCGACGTTCTTCGTCGTCGCCGCCGACGCGAGACTGGCCGCACAGGTCTGCGCGCCCGAGCAGCGCGAGGCGTTCGAGGCATACCTGGAGCAGGTCAAGCGCGAGACCGAGATGGACCGGCTGGCCGCCGACCGGGAGAAGACCGGGGTGTTCCTGGGGGTGCACGCGGTCAACCCGGTCAACGGCGAGCGGATCCCGGTGTGGGCCGCCGACTACGTGCTGGCCGAGTACGGCACCGGCGCCATCATGGCCGTGCCCGGGCAGGACCAGCGCGACTGGGACTTCGCGGTCACCCACGACCTGCCCATCGTGCGCACGGTGCAGCCACCGGACGACTTCGATGGCGAGGCCTACGTCGGTGAGGGCGTGGCGGTCAACTCCGCCAACGACGAGGTCAGCCTGAACGGCCTGGGCGTCGACGAGGCAAAGGCCAGGATAACCGAGTGGCTGCAGGACAAGGGCATGGGCGAGCCGACCACGACTTATCGTCTGCGTGACTGGTTGTTGTCGCGACAGCGCTACTGGGGTTGCCCGATCCCGATCGTGCACTGTGACGGCTGCGGGGACGTGCCTGTGCCCGACGACCAGCTGCCGGTGCGTCTGCCCGACCTGCGCGGTGCCGACCTGCGGCCCCAGGGCACCTCCCCGCTGGCAGCGGCCACCGACTGGGTGCAGACGACCTGCCCGACCTGCGGCGGCGACGCGCGGCGTGACACCGACACGATGGACACGTTCGTCGACTCGTCCTGGTACTTCCTGCGCTACTGCTCGCCAGGCCACGAGGACGGCCCGTTCGACCCGGATGCGGTGCGGCGGTGGATGCCCGCGCGGCAGTACGTCGGCGGCGTGGAGCACGCGATCCTGCACCTGCTCTACAGCCGATTCTTCACCAAGGTGCTGCACGACATGGGCATGGTCGACTTCGTCGAGCCCTTCGATGCGCTGCTGAACCAGGGGCAGGTGATCAACCAGGGCCGGTCGATGTCCAAGTCGCTGGGCAACGGCGTCGACCTGGGGGAGCAGATCGACCGCTTCGGCGTGGACGCCGTGCGGCTGACGATGGTCTTCGCCGGACCGCCGGAGGACGACATCGACTGGGCCGACGTGTCGCCGTCGGGGTCGCTGCGGTTCCTGCAGCGCGCGTGGCGGCTGGCCGGCGACGTGACCAGCGAGCCCGGCGCCGACGCCGCGGCCGGTGACGTCGCACTGCGCCGGGTGACCCACCGCACCGTGCACGAGGCCACCGAGCTGCTGGAGGCGTTCCGCTTCAACGTCGTGGTCGCCCGGATCATGGAGCTGGTCAACGCCACCCGCAAGGCCGTCGACTCGGGGCCCGGGCCGGCCGACCCCGCCGTACGCGAGGCGGCCGAGGCGGTCGCGGTCATGCTGAGCCTGGTCGCGCCCTACACCGCCGAGGAGATGTGGGAGCGGCTGGGCCACCAGCCGACCGTCGCCCTGGCCGGCTGGCCCTCGGTCGACCCCGACCTGCTGGTGCGCGAGGCGGTCACCGCGGTCGTGCAGGTGCAGGGCAAGCTGCGGGCCAAGCTGGAGGTGTCGCCCGACATCGGCGACGACGACCTGCAGCAGCAGGCATTGGCCGACCCGAACGTGCAGCGGGCGATCGGCGAGGCGCAGGTGCGCAAGGTCATCGTGCGCTCACCCAAGCTGGTCAACGTCGTCATCGGCTGAGTAACAGCACCGTGTTGCGCGCCGTCTGCGAGCACGTGCGGGTGAACCGCTCGAGCGGGCCCCGCCCGAGCGTGGCGCGCCAGGCGACGGCGAACACGACGGCCGCCGCGACGTGCCACCCGTACAGGTTCACGGTGTCGCGCGGTGGGCCGAGCTCGAGATGCAGCGCCACCAGGTGCAGGCTGTACAGCGTCAGGGTCATGGTGCCTGCGGCGAAGGCCAGGCCCAGCACCCGCGGGGCCAGCCGACAGGCCAGCAGGCACAAACCCAGGACCAGCAGCGAGCTGCCGATGGTCTGGAACAGGTCGAAGGGCGTGCCCGAGTGCGGCGCGGACGTGGTCAGCCACCACCACGAGGTCGTGGGAGTGGTGCCGAAGGTGCCGCGCACCAGCGCCTGGTCCACGGACATGAAGTCGAAGGGCGACGTCTCCGGCGCGGTCGCCCGCAGCACCTGCAGGCCACCCCAGTGGTGCACCAGCAGCCAGGAGGTCGACCAGGCGGCCAGCGCGGTGACCCCACCGGTGACCACCAAGGCCGCCGCGACCCTGGCGCGGTGCAGCGGCAACCGGCCCACGGCCAGGCCCGCCAGCAGGTAGGCCAGCCACGGCACCGCGGGGTAGTAGCCGGTGAACAGCAGCTCGCTGACCAGCCGGAACGGCTGCAGGAGCAGGAAGTCCAGCGACGGGCTGGCACCGACCCGGTCGAACAGGTGCTGGCGCAGCAGGTGGCTCAGCACCGGAGCGACCACGGCCCAGCCCGCGGCCAGGAGCGCGAGCGTGCGCCAGCCCAGGCCGAGGAACGGCAGGCCGAGCAGGAACAGCACCGCGTAGTACGCGAGGATCACCGCGATCCCGGTGTCGAGGTCGCCGAGCAGCAGCCCGAGGACCCCGATGACCAGCGCGCGGACGACGGTACCCGCGCGGGCCGCGCGCAACGCCGTACTCCTCGACGGCCGGTCGGGGAGGGTCCCGCCTGCGGTGTCGCCGGGGCTGTCGGCGGGGTCGTCGGCGGGGCCGTCGGCGGCAGCGGCGGTCGTGGGCTCGGCGAGCCGGCGGGTGACCAGCGCGAGACTCACACCGGCCAGCAGCGCGAACAGCGCGGCCGCCCGGCCCCCGGCGAGCTGCTGCCACCAGGCGACGGTGCGCCCGTCGACGCTGTCGGGCAGCAGGTGGGTGGCCATCATCCCGAACAGCGCCAGCGCGCGGGCCATGTCGATGCCGACGATCCGCCGCCCGTCCGAGTCCACCATCGGGCCGGAGGTCGTCGGCTCGGTCTTCGCCACGTTCGTGAGTATGCCTGACGCCACGAGCGCCGCCCGCCGATCAGGGGGCTCCGCGAACCTGCGTCAGGGTAGCCTCGCGGAATGTCCAGCCGGATCGTTCTCGTCACCGACTCGACGTCGATGCTGTCCGAGGATGTCGTGCAAGTGCACGACATCACCGTGGTGCCGCTGCAGGTCGTCGTCGACAGCCGGTCCTACGACGAGAGCACCGACAGCGACGCGGCGATGGTCGCCGACGAGCTGCGCGCAGGGAAGCCGGTCAGCACCTCGCGGCCGAGCCCGCAGGCGTTCCTCGAGGTCTACGAGGGCCTCGCCCGCGACGGCGCGGACGCCATCGTCTCGGTTCATCTGTCTGGCGAGATCTCGGGTACCTGCGAGTCGGCCCAGCTCGCGGCGCGCGACGCGCCCGTGCCGGTCGAGGTCGTCGACTCGCGGCTGGTGGGCGTGGGCACCGGGTTCGCCGTGCTCGCGGCGGCCGAGGCACTGGCCAGCGGCGCCGACGCCCCCAAGGCGGCCGACGCCGCTCGCCGCCGTGCGGCCGCGACGACCTCGTTGTTCTACGTCGACACCTTGGAGCATCTGCGCCGGGGCGGGCGCATCGGCGCCGCGGCCAAGCTGGTCGGGTCCGTGCTCGCGGTCAAGCCGCTGCTGCAGCTCGACGACGGCCGGGTCGTGCCGCTGGAGAAGGTGCGTACGTCGGCACGGGCGCTCGGACGGCTCGAGGAGCTCTCGATCGAGGCCGCCGGCAGCCAGGACGTGGACGTCGCCGTGGCCCACCTGGCCAACCCGGAGCGGGCCGAGAAGGTGGCCGCGAACCTGCAGGACCGCATTCCCGGCATCCAGGACCTCTCGGTCGGCGAGGTCGGCGCGGTGATCGGTGCACACGTCGGGCCCGGGATGGTGG
>JALZDI010000025.1 GCA_030862655.1 Actinomycetota bacterium
GGCGAGGACGGCGAACCGCCACACCGGCCAGCCACCCGACGCCTCCACGCCGGCGTAGGCGGTCGCGGCGCCGGCCAGCACCACCACGGCTCCGGCCAGCCGGCGGCCGACGGTGCGCGTCACCGCCACCACGATGGTGCCGAGCAGCACGACAGCGCCGAGCGACGAGGCGAGCGAGCCGACGGGGCTGACGTCGTCGGAGACCGTGGGCACCGCGGACGCGCTGTCCCACGGGCGGCCGGCGCCGAGCAGCACCAGCCCGCCGCCGAGCAGGCCGGCGACCAGGCAGAGCGCCAGCTCGCGTCTCACGCCCCGGTCCCGGCGTCGGTCACCGCCGGCAGGCGGGCGGCGTCGAAGCAGGTGCGGTCGCCGGTGTGGCAGGCCGCGCCCTCCTGGTCGACGACGACCAGCACCGAGTCGCCGTCGCAGTCCAGCCGCACGTCGCGCACCCACTGCCGGTGTCCGGACGTCTCGCCCTTGACCCAGTACTCCTGGCGGGAGCGGCTCCAGTAGGTCGCGCGGCCGGTGGTCAGCGTGCGGTGCAGGGCCTCGTCGTCCATCCACCCGACCATCAGCACCTCGCGGCTCCCATGCTGCTGCACGACGGCCACCACCAGGCCGTCGCGGTCACGCTTGAGCCGCGCGGCCAGCGCCGGGTCGAGGTCGGAGGCGGCGCGGGCGTCGTCGGGGCTCGGCTCGGTGGTCACGGCGCCCATTGTCCTGCACCGGCCGCGCGGGCCGTTCCGTAGGCTGGCCCGCATGCCTGCCCTCTCCCGCCGCGAACGTGCGGCCCTGTGCGACCTGATGGACACCGTCGGACCCGACGCGCCCACGTTGTGCGCGGGCTGGACGACCTACGACCTGGCCGCGCACCTGGTGCTGCGCGAGGGCGCACCGCTGGCGGTGGCCGGCATAGCCTTCCCCCCGCTGGAGCGGCTCACCGACCGGGGGATGGAGGGGCTGAAGCGCAAGGTGGCCTACCCCGAACTGGTCGACCGGGTACGGCGGGGCCCGCCGCTGCTGTCGCCTTTCCGTCCCGCCCGGGTGGAGCGCACCACCAACGCCGTGGAGTACTTCGTGCACCACGAGGACGTGCGCCGCGTCGGTGCCGGGTGGCGGCCGCGCGAGCTCGACGCGCGCGACCAGGACTCGCTGTGGCGCCGGGTCGGGGTGCTGGGCCGGCTGCTGGCGCGGCGCGCGGCGGTCGGGGTGGAGCTGGTGCGCAGCGACGCGGCCGCCGTACAACGGATCAAGGGCGGGGAGCCGACCCTGGTGGTGCGCGGGCTGCCCGGCGAGCTGGTGCTGTTCGCGTACGGACGCGGGGCGGTGGCCGACGTGGAGCTCGCCGGTGACGAGCAGGCGAGGGCCGCCTTCGAGCACAGCCAGCTCGGCTTCTGACCGACCTCAGCGGACGGGGTGGCCGGCGTCGGCCAGTGCCTTCTTGACGTCGGCGATGCGCAGGTCGCCGAAGTGGAACACGCTGGCGGCGAGCACGGCGTCGGCCCCGGCCGCGACCGCGGGCGGGAAGTGCCCGACCGCACCCGCGCCGCCGCTGGCGATCACCGGGATGCCGACCACCTCGCGAACGGCGCGCAGCAGGTCGAGGTCGAAGCCGTCGCGGGTGCCGTCGGCGTCCATCGAGTTGAGCAGGATCTCGCCGGCGCCCATGTCGGCGCCGCGCCGGGCCCACTCGACCGCGTCGAGGCCGGCGCTGCGGCTGCCGCCGTGGGTGGTCACCTCGAAGCCGGACGGCAGGTCCGCGGCCCGGCGCGCGTCGACGGACAGCACCAGCACCTGGGAGCCGAAGCGGTGCGCGATCTGCTCGATCACCTCTGGGCGGGCGATCGCGCCGGTGTTGATCGCGACCTTGTCGGCGCCGGCGCGCAGCAGCCGGTCGACGTCGTCGGGTCCGCGCACTCCCCCGCCGACGGTGAGCGGGATGAACACCTGCTCGGCGGTCTGCCGCACCATCTCGAGCGTGGTGTCGCGGCCCTGCGCGGACGCGGAGATGTCGAGGAAGGTGAGCTCGTCGGCGCCCTCCGCGTCGTAGACCTCGGCCATCTCGACCGGGTCGCCGGCGTCGCGCAGCGCGGTGAAGTTGACGCCCTTGACCACGCGGCCGTTGTCGACGTCGAGGCAGGGGATGACGCGCACGGCGAGGGTCATGGCCCGCCCGGCTTCCCCGCGAGCTCGAGGGCCTGCTCAAGGGTGAAGCTGCCGGCGTAGAGCGCCTTGCCGACGATCGCTCCCTCGACGCCATGGCCGACCAGGCCGGTGAGCGCTCGGATGTCGTCGAGGCCGGAGACGCCGCCGGAGGCCACCACCGGCCTGTCGGTGCGGGCGCACACCTGCTGCAGCAGGTCGAGGTTGGGCCCGCGCAGCGTGCCGTCCTTGGTGACGTCGGTGACCACGTAGCGCGCGCACCCGTCGCGGTCGAGACGCTCGAGCACGTCGAACAGCTCGCCACCCTCCTGGGTCCAACCGCGGGCCGCGAGGGTGGTGCCGCGTACGTCGAGCCCGACGGCGATGCGGTCGCCGTACTCGGCGATGGCGCGGGCGCACCAGTCGGGGTCCTCCAGGGCGGCGGTGCCGATGTTGACGCGGGTGCAGCCGGTGGCCAGCGCGGCGCGCAGCGAGTCGTCGTCGCGGATGCCGCCGGACATCTCGACCTTGACGTCGACCTTGCCGGCCACCTCGGCGAGCAGGTCGCGGTTGCTGCCGCGGCCGAACGCCGCGTCGAGGTCGACCAGGTGGATCCACTCCGCACCGGCCCGCTGCCAGGTGAGCGCCGCCTCGAGCGGGTCGCCGTACGACGTCTCGCTGCCGGCCTGGCCCTGCACCAGCCGCACGGCCTGGCCGTCGGCCACGTCGACGGCGGGGAGGAGCTCGAGTCTCGCCATGCCGCCCAGCCTACGGTCGCGCGACCGCGAGCCTGCGCCGCGTCTCACCGCCCCGCTCGGGTCGCGGCGGGCTCAGGCCCGACGGCCGACCAGCAGGCCGACGGCGGCCATGCCGGCGAAGAAAAGGGTGGCCGCGGTGTGGCTGCCGAGCAGGTCGGTGACCAGTGCCCCGGTGGCGGGGGCGAGCGCGATGGCGGCGGTGATCGGCACGCTGAACGCGCCGTTGAGGGCACCGAAGTAGCGCGTGCCCCACCGGTCGGAGACCGCGGTGGCCTGCAGCAGGGTGTAGGCGCCGCGGACGGCGCCGGCGACCAACGAGACCAGGACCAGCGCCACGGCCGGGCCCGGCAGCACCCCCAGCGCCGACAGCGTCACCACCGCCGCGGTGCCGATCGCGACGGTCCGCACGTGCGGCGAGCTACCCGCCGGCAGCACCGCGAACGCGACGCGGCCCGCCACCTGGCCGGCGCCGACCAGGCCGAAGGCCACCGCGGCACCCGCGTGCGTGAACCCGCGGTCGGTGAGCAGCGGGATCAGGTTCAGCGTCACGGCGAACAGCGCCAGCCCGGTCAGCGTCAGCGAGGCCTGCAGCGTGAGGAACCGGCGGCCGCGCACCACCAGGCGGACGACGCGCCTTCTGCTGCCCTGGGCGCCGTGGGCGGGGTGGCCCGGCCACGGCGGTGTGAGCAGCAGTGCGTGCAGCGGGACCGTCACCGCGACGTAGACCACCGCCAGCACGAGGTAGGTGTCGCGCCAGCCCAGATGCTGCACGAGCACGTCGGTCAGCGGGGCGAAGACGGTCGAGGCGAGACCGCCGACCAGCGTGATGGCGGTCAGCGGCCAGGTGCGGGCCTCGCCGTACCAGCGGGTGACCGCGGTGAACGCGGGTGGGTAGAGGGTCGCGGACTGGGCCAGCCCGGTGACCAGCCACGCGACGAAGAACACCGGCAGGCTGGGTGCGGAGGCGACCAGCAGCAGACCGAGGGCGCCGACCAGGCCGCCCAGCGTCATCACCGGCCGAGGGCCGTACCGGTCCAGCAGCCGGCCCACGCCCGCACCGGCGACGGCCGAGAGCAGCAGCCCCGCGGAGAACGCCGTGAACACCTGCCCGTGCGACCAGCCCTCTGTGGCGGTGATGTCCTGGGCGGCGACCGGCAGCGCGTAGTACAGGATCCCCCAGCTGGTGATCTCGGTGACGCACAGCGCGACGAGGGCGCGCAGCAGCCGCGGGTCGCGGGCGCGCGGACGTCTCATCGGGCCAGACTGGCACCACCCGTGGGCTCTCCGCGCGCGGAGGCCAGCAGCGCGACGAGACGGCGCAGCTCCGGCGGCGCGGGGCGCGTCTCGTAGGTGACGAGCCGGGCCCGCGAGCCGTCGACGTAGCGCATGGTCAGCTCGTAGCGGCGCAGGTCACAGCAGGGTACGGAGCCGCGGACGCGGTCGCGGGCGACGTCGCGCACGGCGTCGTCGCCGGCGAGTGTCAGCGCGCGGTCCACGTCGGCGGAGGAGAGGCCCGGCGACGGCGCACCGCCGCCGACCTCGAAGACCTCGCGGGTGCCGCCGAGACCGCCGCTGACCACCAGCCGCACCGACACCGCCGCATGCGGCCGGTCGCCTCGAGGCGCGCGGCCGGCGTCGACCTCGGGTCCGCACCCGGTCACCACCGCCGCGAGGACGGCGACGAGCACCGCCACCGTCCGCCGCCCGTGAGCCCGCATGCCGCTAGGACGTCCTTCGCCGCCCATCGGTTCCCGCGGGCTCAGCGAAGCGTCTCCACCCAGTTGGCCAGCAGCCGGGCACCGGCGTCGCCGGACTTCTCCGGGTGGAACTGGGTGGCGGTCAGCGGACCGTTCTCGACCGCGGACACGAACCGGCTCCCGCCGTACGCCGTCCAGGTGACGGTCGGCTGCGGGAACGGGTCGTGCACCTCCAGGTCCCACGACCGCGCGGCGTAGGTGTGCACGAAGAAGAACCGCTCGTGCTCGACCCCGGCGAACAGCGCCGACCCGGACGGCACCGCGACGGTGTTCCACCCCATGTGCGGCAGCACCGGTGAGTCCAGCCGGTCGACCACGCCGGGCCACTCGGCACAGCCGGGCGTGACCACCCCGTGCTCGCGGCCGGTGTCGAACAGCACCTGCATCCCCACGCAGATGCCCAGCACCGGCCGTGACCCGGCCAGCCGGCGGCCGACCAGCTCTGGTCCCTTGACCTCGTGCAGCCCCGCCATGCAGGCGGCGAACGCCCCGACTCCGGGGACCACCAGCCCGTCGGCCTCCAGCGCGGCGCGGTAGTCGGCGGTCACCACCACGTCGGCGCCGGCGCGCACCAGCGCCCGCTCGGCAGAGCGCAGGTTGCCCGAGCCGTAGTCGAGCACGACGACGTGCGGGCGGCCGCCAACGGTCACGGAGCCACCATCACAGGGCGCCCTTCGTGCTGGGCACGCCGCCCTCGCGCGGGTCGTGCGCGACCGCGTCACGCAGCGCGCGGGCGACGGCCTTGAACTGCGCCTCGGCGACGTGGTGCGGGTCACGGCCCGAGAGCACCCGCACGTGCAGCGCGAGGTGGGCGTGGAACGCCAGCGTCTCGAGCACGTGCCGGGTCAGGGAGCCGATGTAGGGGACTCCGGCGGTGCCGCCGCCGATGACGGCGTACTCCTGACCCTCGGGCTCACCGGTGTGCACGCAGTAGGGCCTGCCGGACACGTCGACCGCGCACTGCACCAGCGCCTCGTCGAGCGGCACCAGCGCGTCACCGAACCGGCGGATGCCGGTCTTGTCACCGAGGGCCTGGCGGAGCGCCTGGCCGAGCACGATCGCGACGTCCTCGACCGTGTGGTGCGCGTCCACCCGCACGTCACCGTCGGCCTGCACGGTCAGGTCCAGCAGCGCGTGCCGGGCCAGCGAGGTGAGCATGTGGTCGTAGAAGCCGACGCCGGTCGACACCTGCGCGCGCCCGCTGCCGTCGAGGTCGAGCTCGACGAGCACCTTCGACTCCTTGGTGTCGCGCTCGACCCGCGCTGTCCTGTCAGCCCTGTTCTGCGTGCGGCTCACGACGTCAGTACCTCCTGGTCGGGCAGTACGGCGGCCAGCGCGGACCTGAACGCGGCCGTCTCCTCCGGCGTTCCCACCGACACCCGCAGCCAGCCGTCCGGGCCGGTCTCGCGGATCAGTACACCCCGGTCGAGCAGGCCCTGCCAAACCGCGTGCCGGTCGGCGAACCGGCCGAACAGCACGAAGTTGGCGTCGGACGCAGCCACGGTCAGCCCCCGCTCGCGCAGCCAGACGACCAGCCGGTCACGCTCGGCCCGCAGCTCGGCGACCCGGCCGAGCAGCTCGTCGGCGTGCGCCAGGGCCGCGAGCGCCGTGGCCTGGGTGACCGCGGACAGGTGGTAGGGCAGCCGCACGATGCGCAGCGCGTCGACCAGCGCGGGCCCTGCGGCGAGGTAGCCGACGCGGGCACCGGCCAGCGCGAACGCCTTGGACATGGTCCGGGTCACGGCGAGCCGGGGGTACGACGGCAGCAGCGTCAGAGCGCTCGGCGTCTCCTCGCGTCGGAACTCGGCGTAGGCCTCGTCGACGACCACGACTCCGGGCGCCGCGTCGCAGACGGCGCGCACCACGTCCAGTGGGAGCGCGGTGCCGGTCGGGTTGTTGGGCGAGGCCACCAGTACCACCGCCGGCCGCACCCGCTCGACCTCGGCGACGGCGTCGCCGGCGTCGATGCTGAAGTCGGCACGCCGCGGCGCGGTGACCCAGGTCGTCTCGGTGTTGCGGGCGTACTCGGGATACATCGAGTAGGTCGGCGCGAACGACAGCACCGTGCGCCCGTGCCCGGCGAACGCCTGCAGCAGTTGCTGCATGATCTCGTTGGACCCGTTCGCCGCCCACAGGTGGTCACCGGTGAGCCCGTGGCCGAGGTAGCCGGCCAGGGCGGCCCGCAGCGCGACCGCCTCCCGGTCGGGATAGCGGTTCAGCGTGCGCGCCGCGTCGGCGACCGCCTTGGCGATGTCGTCCACGACCGCGTCGCCGGGCGGGTAGGGGTTCTCGTTGACGTTCAGCGCCACCGGCACGTCGAGCTGCGGCGCGCCGTACGGCCGTGCCCCGCGCAGCGCCTCGCGCAGCGGGAGCTCCTCGGACCCGCTCATCCGCGGTCGACCCTCAGGCGGACGGCCTCGGCATGGGCGGGCAGGTCCTCGGCCAGCGCGAGCGCGTGCACCTGAGGCGCGACGTCGGCGAGCGCGCGGGCGTCGTACTCGACCACCTGCATCGACTTCAGGAACGACCGCACGGACAGCCCCGAGGAGTGGCAGGCGCAGCCACCGGTGGGCAGTACGTGGTTGGAGCCGGCGCAGTAGTCGCCGAGCGACACCGGCGCGAACGGACCCACGAAGACCGCGCCGGCGTTGCGCACGCGCATCGCCCGCTCGCGCGCGTCGACGGTGTGGATCTCCAGGTGCTCGGCGGCGTAGGCGTCGACGACCTGCTCACCCTGCTCGACGTCGGCCACCAGCACGATGCCGGACTGGTCACCGGACAGCGCGGTGCGGATGCGCTCGGCGTGCCGGGCGGCCGGCACCTGCACAGCCAGCTCCTGCTCGACCGCGGCGGCCAGCGTCTCGCTGGGCGTCACCAGCACGCTGGCGGCCATCGGGTCGTGCTCGGCCTGGCTGATGAGGTCGGCGGCGACGTGTGCGGGGTCGGCGCTGTCGTCGGCGAGGATCGCGATCTCGGTCGGGCCGGCCTCGGAGTCGATGCCGATGCGGCCCTTGAGCAGCCGCTTGGCGGCGACCACGTAGATGTTGCCCGGGCCGGTGACCAGGTCGACGGGACGGCAGCCCTCGTCGGCGGGGTGGTCGGGGTCCTGGTCGTAGCCGTAGGCGAACATCGCGACCGCCTGCGCGCCGCCGACGGCGTACACCTCGTCGACGCCGAGCAGCGCGCACGCGGCGAGCACGGTGGCGTTGGGCAGGCCGTCGTTGTCGGCCTGCGGGGGGCTGGCCAGCGCCACCGAGGGCACGCCGGCGACCTGCGCGGGCACGACGTTCATCACCACGCTGGACACCAGCGGCGCCAGGCCACCGGGCACGTACAGGCCGACCCGCTGGATCGGCACCAACCGCTGGGTGACGGTGCCGCCGGGCACCACCTCGGTGGTGACGTCGGCGCCGAGCTCGCGCTCACACGACCGCCGCAGCCGCCCGATCGACTCCTCCAGCGCCTCGCGCACCGCGGGGTCGAGGGCCTCCAGCGCAGCGGACAGCGCCGGCGCCGGCACGCGGACCCGGTCGAGGTCGACGCCGTCGAACTTGGCGGTGTACTCGCGCAGTGCGCAGGCACCACGGTCACGGACGGCCGCGCACACCGGGCGCACGGCGTCGAGCGCGGCCTCGGTGTCGAGTACGGCGCGCGGCACGAGCAGGCGGTAGTCGGTGTCGGCGCCGCCTGCTGGTCCCGCGTGCTCACGCAGGTCGATGCGGCGGATCACCCGTCCATGGTAGGCGGGCGGCCGCACGGGGCCGCGGCTCGTCTCCCCTCGTGGGCACAGGGCGATAGCGTGACCGGCGTGAGCATCTCGCTGCCGATCTTCCCGCTGAACACGGTGCTGTTCCCCGGCGTGACGCTCCCCCTGCACATCTTCGAGGACCGCTACCGGTCGCTGGTGTCGTCGCTGCTGGCGCTGCCCGAGGAGGAGCGGGTCTTCGGGGTCGTGGCCATCCGGGAGGGCTACGAGGTCGGCTCCCGCGGGGTGCACTCGGTGCAGCGGCTCGGCTGCTCGGCCCGGCTGACCTCGGTGGAGCCGTACGACGACGGCCGCTTCGACATCGAGGTGGTGGGCCGCCAGCGCATCCGGATCGACGCGCTCGACACCGGCGGCGAGTTCCTGGTCGGCGAGGTGGCCTGGCTCGACGACGCCCCCGGGCACGGCTCGCAGGAGGCCGCCGCCCGCGCGATGCTGACCTTCGAGGCCTACCGCGACCTGCTCACCGAGCTGCGCGGCGAGGGCGTGCTGCCGGCCGACGACCAGCCGATGGACCCCACCGGGCTGTCGTACAGCCTCGCCGCCACCTGCCTGCTGACCCAGACCGACCGGCAGGCGCTGCTCGAGGCCGACGATGCCGCCGCACGGCTCGGCCTGGCCACGTCGATGATGCGCACCGAGATGGCGGCGATGCGCGCCGTGCCCTCGCTGCCGGCGACCGAGGTGGCCCGCACCGGCTGGTCCCCGAACTGAGCCGGGTGCGACCCATCAGTCCGCGACTGTGATGCGCAGCGCGCCCTTCGTGTAGCCGTCGAAGGTGCGCGCCGACAGGCCCACGGCCTCGACCCTGGCGACGTTGTCCACGGCCTCGGCGGGGGCGCCGTCGCGGCGCATCAGGGCGGCGACCTGCGGCTCGAGCACGTCGAAGTTCACGAACAGCACCGACTCCGCCTCGTCGGAGCCGGCCACGGCGGTGCGGAACACGTCGCTGTCGGCGAGCGGACCGCCCTCCTCCAGCGTGGTCGCGTAGCGGGGGCTGGTGGCGACGACAGCACCGTCGCCGGTCCGCCGCAGCACCAGGTCGACCGGCACCCCGGCCCGGTCTCCCCTCGCCTGCAGGCGCCGGACCAGGTCGGTGAAAGCCGCGGGGTCGGTGCGCACCCGGGCGCCGAGGTCGAGCCGGGACAGGTCGTGGCGCGGCTTCAGTGCGGCCAGGTCCAGGTGCTCCCCGTCGAGCGCGAGCGTGAGGCTCTGCCCCACAAGCGTCTTCAGGTCCTGGGGCAGACGCAGGCCCAGCATCTGCTCGAGCATCGCGGCCCCGGGCGCTGGGGCGAACGCCGTCAGACCGGGGAACGGTCCGCCGTTGGCCATGCCGAGCAGCGTCTGCCAGTGCTGCTCGACGTACTCGTCACCGTTGGCCAGGCCGAACGCGACCGCGGTGGACTCCGGCAGCGCCATGTCCGCGACCGCGTCGCCCTCGGCGGCGCGGTACCCGGAGCCGGTGACGACCATCGCCAGCTCGGCGTAGCGGTCGTCGAACCGGAAGGTCAGCGCCAGGCTGCGGAACCGCTCGGTCACCAGGCGCTCGGTCTGCGCCCGCAGCTGGTCGAACTGCGCGCCGGCGGGCCCCGGGTCGCCGATCAGCATCGTGCTCCACATCTGGTAGAGCCCCTCACCGGAGGCCCACACCGTGGCGAAACCGGGGTCGCCGAGACGGTCCAGGTCGCGGTCGAACTCGGCGACGTCGGCGAGCGGGCGGCGGGCGGCGGCATCGGCCCAGTGCCGGGCCTGCCCGGGCGTCTCGGACACGACCAGGTAGCCGTCGAGGTAGGCCCAGCCGCCGCGGCTGCCACCGCCGACCTCGTCACGGGTGGCGCAGGCGGCGACCCGGCGCATGCCCGCGCGCGCCCGCTGCTCGTCGTCGACCTGCACGGCGACCGCGAGGCCGGGCTGCTGCCCTCTGTCGGTGGCCGGCATCACGGCGACGCCGAACCGCTCCCCCAGCCACGGCTCGACGTCGTCGGCGAAGTCGAGCGGGCAGCCGCCGCTGTGCATCAGCTCCTGCTCGAAGATCAGCTGCCGCACGTCGGTGCGCTCGTCGGTGATGCGGGTGTACTTCTCGAACGCCGGGAACGTGCGGAGGAAGCGGATCGCGTCGACCTTCTCGGCCCCGGCCGGGTCGAGGTCGATGCGGAAGTAGGCCAGCGCGTTCGCCGGCAGCACGTCGTGGGGCTGGGTGCCACCGCCGCTCAGCAGCCGGAAGACCGCGAACCCGCCGAGCGGCAGCCCGAGCGCGACCACGATGCCGGCGATGATGCCGACGACCAGGCCGCGGCGCGGCCTGGCGGGACGCTGTTGGTGCC
>JALZDI010000190.1 GCA_030862655.1 Actinomycetota bacterium
GGTCAGCGCCGGTCCGTAGGCGGCGCCGCCGGCGGCGGGCCCGAGGACCACGGAGATCTGCGGCACCTGGCCCGACGCGACCGTCATCGCGTGGAAGATCTCTCCGACCGCGTGCAGCGACAGCACACCCTCGGCCAGCCGCGCGCCGCCGGAGTGCCACAGGCCCACGATCGGAGCACCGTCGGACACCGCGCGCTCGTAGGCCTTGACCACGACCTTGCAGCCGTCGTGCCCCATCGCCCCGCCCATCACGGTGGCGTCGGAGCAGAACGCCACGACGTGCGCGCCGTCCACGGTGCCCACCGCGGCGAGCATGCCGCTGTCGTCGTCCTCGGTGATCAGCTCCAGGCTGCCCTCGTCGAACAACGCGGCGAGCCGCTTGTTGGGGTTGCGAGGGTCCTGCTCACGCGGCAGCTTCGGCTTCTTCGCCGGAGCGGGCTTGCTGTCGGGCTGCACCTCTTGGCGAACGGTCATGCGCGATCCCCTCAGACGGAGCGGAAGGCCAGGGCGACATTGTGGCCGCCGAAGCCGAACGAGTTGTTCAGGGCAGCGATCCGGCCGTCCGGCAGCTTGCGCTGCTCCCGCGCGACCTCCAGCGTGACGGCTTCGTCGAGGTTGTCGAGGTTGATCGTCGGCGGCACCAGCCGGTGGTGCAGGGCCAGCACCGTCGCCAGCGACTCCAGCGCGCCGGCCGCGCCGAGCAGATGGCCGGTCATGGACTTGGTCGACGTCAGCAGGGTCTCTTGCGCGGCATCGCCCAGCGCGTTCTGGATCGCCTTGATCTCCGCCACGTCACCGAGGGGCGTCGACGTGGCGTGCGCGTTGATGTGCAGGACCTCGCGCGGCTCCATCTGCGCGTCGCGCAGCGCGGCCTTCATCGCGCGGGTGGCGCCGAGCCCTGCGGGGTCGGGCTGGGCGATGTCGTGCGAGTCGGCGGTGATCCCGGCCCCGGACGCCTCGGCGTACACCTTCGCCCCGCGCCGCTCGGCGTGCTCGGCCGACTCCAGCACGAGTACGGCGGCCCCTTCGCCCAGCACGAACCCGTCGCGGTCGCGGTCCCACGGCCGCGACGCCGCGGCGGGGTCGTCGTTGCGCCGCGAGAGCGCCATCATCTGCGCGAACGCCGCCATCGGCAGCGCGTGGATCGCGGCCTCGGTGCCGCCGACCACGACCACGTCGGCGCGGCCGAGGCGGATCATGTCCATGCCCTGCGCGATGGCCTCGTTGCCCGACGCACAGGCCGAGACGGGGGTGTGCACCCCGGCCTTCGCGCCGATCGCCAGACCGACGCTGGCCGCGGGCCCGTTCGGCATCAGCATCGGGATCGCCAGCGGCGACACCCGGCGCGGGCCCTTCTCTCGCAGCGAGTCGTAGTTGCCCAGCAGCGTGGTGACCCCGCCGATGCCGGACGCGATCGCGACCCCGAGCCGCTCGGCGTCGACGGCGTCCTCACCGGCCTCGGCCAGGCCGCAGTCGGCCCAGGCCTCGCGGGCCGCCACCAGGGCGAACTGCCCGGAGCGGTCCAGCCGCCGGGCCTTGACGCGCTCGAGCACCTCGCCCGGCTCCACCGCCACCTTGGCGGCGATGCGCGCATTGAGGTCGGCGGCCCACTCCTCCTCGAGGGCGACCACGCCGGAGGTGCCCGCCAGCATGGCGTCCCAGGTCGACGGCGCGTCGCCGCCGATGGGGGTGGTGGCGCCGAGACCGGTCACGACGACACGGGTGCTGCTCATCTGCTGTGCTCACCTCTCTGGTCAGTCGGCGGCGTCGCGTCCGCCGACGCGTGCCTTACTGCGCACGCTCGCACGGACGCAAGGCCGGAGCCGTGCGCTCAGGCGCTGGCGCGCTCGATGAAGGCCACGGCGTCGCCGACGGTCTTGAGGTTCTTCACCTCGTCGTCGGGGATCTTCACGCCGAACTGCTCCTCGGCGGCGACCACGACCTCGACCATCGACAGCGAGTCGACGTCGAGGTCGTCGGTGAACGACTTGTCCATCTGGACGTCCTCCGCCGGGATGCCGGCGACCTCGTTGACGATCTCGGCGAGGTTGGTGCGGATCTCCTCGGTGGTGGCCATGTGCTGCTCTCCTTCTCCGGTGTACGGCGTGCTGTTCGGTGTGTGGCCCGGTGCGTGGACCTCCGCGGCGTCCGCGGAAACCTGTGGTCAGTCGGTGCTCACGGGATCGTGACCACCTGGGCGGCGTAGGCGAGCCCGGCGCCGAACGCGATCAGCAGCGCGGTGTCACCGCTCTTGATCTCGCCGTCGCGCAGCATCCGGTCCATCGCCAGCGGGATCGACGCCGCCGACGTGTTGCCCTGGTAGGCGATGTCGCGGGCGACCTTGACGTGCTCGGGCAGCTTCAGCGCACGCGACATCGCGTCGGTGATGCGCATGTTGGCCTGGTGCGGGATGAACGCGTCGAGGTCGTCGACGGTGATGCCGGCACGGTCGAGGGCCTCGCGCGCGGTCTTGGCCATCTCGTAGGAGGCCCAGCGGAACACCGGGTTGCCCTCCATCCGCAGGTGCGGCATCGACGGCACCTCGGCACCGAGGACGTCGATCCAGGACTCCTTCTGCCGGATCAGGTCGTACTGCGCGCCGTCAGAGCCCCACACCACGGGGCCGATGCCGTTCTGCTCGGCCGGGCCGATCACCGCCGCGCCGGCGCCGTCGGCGAAGATGAACGCGGTGCTGCGGTCGGTGCGGTCGGTGATGTCGGACAGCCGTTCGACGCCGATCGCGAGCACGTACTTCGCCGTACCGCCGCGGACCATGTCGGAGCCGAGTGCGACGCCGTGGCAGAAGCCGGCGCAGGCGGCGGAGATGTCGAACGCGGCCGCCGGCGTGGCACCGAGCTCGTCGGCGATCAGCGTGGCTACGGCAGGGGTCTGCAGCAGGTGCGACACGGTCGCGACCACGATGCAGCCGATCTGCTGCGGGTGGATCTCGGCGTGCTCGAGGGCGGCGCGCGCGGCCGCCACCGACATCGCCTGCACGGTCTCGTGTGGCTCGGCGAACCGGCGCTCGACGATGCCCGACCGGGCGCGGATCCACTCGTCGGTGGAGTCGATGTGCTCGCACACCTCGGCGTTGGTCACCACCCGGCTGGGGCGGTAGGCGCCGACGCCGAGCAGCCCGGCGTGCGTCGCGCCGGTGGAGTACTGCAGCTGGGTGCTCACTGGCTCTGTCCCTCCGGGTGCAGTCGGACCAGCGGCTGGCCGGGGGAGACCAGGTCGCCGTCCTCGACCAGCCACTCCACGACGCTGCCGCCGTGCGGGGCCACCACCGGCAGCGAGTCTCGCAGGCTGTGCACCTCGCCGATCGTGCTGCCTGGCTCCAGGCTGCTGCCGGCGGCGGGCCGGTCGACGCAGTGGAAGGTGCCCTTGGCGGGGGCGACCAGCAGCCGCCACGTCGGCGTGGTGTCGAGCGGGGACGCGGTGCCGTGCTTGTCCACGAACGCGCGCGCCTCGTCGAGCTGGTCGGGCGTCTTGAGCGCGAACGTCTCCACGCCCTTCAGCGCCCGCTTGGCGATGCCGGTCAGCGTGCCCGCCGGCGGCATCTCGATGATCCCGGTGACACCGAGGTCGTTCATCGTCTGCAGGCACCGGTCCCAGCGCACCGGGGTGCGCACCTGGGTGACCAGCCGGTGCAGCACGTCGCGGCCGTGGTGCACCACCTGGCCGTCGCGGTTGCTGAGCAGCCGGGTGCGCGGGTCGTGGGTCGAGATCGCCCGGGCGAGCCGGGCCAGCGTGTCGACCGCCGTACTCATGTGCTCGGTGTGGAACGCGCCGGCCACCTCCAGCGGCCGTACGCGGGCCTTCTCCGGCGGGTCCTGCTCGAGCGCGTCGAGCTGCTCCCGGGTGCCGGCGGCGACGACCTGCCCCGGGCCGTTGTCGTTGGCGGCGGTGAGGCGGTGCTGCTCCAGCTTGGCCAGCACCTCCTCGCGCTCCCCGCCGAGTACGGCGGTCATGCCGGTCGCGGTGCGTGCCGACGCCTCGGCCATCGCCCGGCCTCGCTCCCGCACGAACACCATCGCCTGCTCGGCGGTGATCACGCGGGCGCCGGCCGCGGCGGTGATCTCGCCGACGCTGTGTCCGGCCACCGCCCCGACGCGGCCGAACGCGTCGGCGGGGTGCGGGAACAGCGAGAGCGCCGCGAGCATCCCCGAGGCCACCAACAGCGGCTGTGCCACCGCGGTGTCGCGGATCGTGTCGGCGTCGGCCTCGGTGCCGTAGTGGGCGAGGTCGAGGCCGGCCACCGCCGACAGCCAGTTCAGCCGGTCGGCGAACGCGTCGTCCTCCAGCCATGGCGCGAGGAACCCGGGGCTCTGGGCCCCCTGACCTGGTGCGACTACGACTAGCACGGGTACACCTTGCCCTGTCGGAACCAGACAGCGCTGCTGCGGCGCAGACGAAATGTGGCGGCCCTCGTTGTGGGAACCCTACAACCCGCGTCAGCCGCCGGGCGCGTCGTCGCGCTGCAGCCGGCCGAGGGTCAACGCCAGCCGCAGCGTGTAGGCGTGCCGGGCGTGGGTCGGGGTCAGCCCGGTCAGGTCGGCCGCCCGACGCAGCCGGTAGCGCACGGTGTTGGGGTGGACGAACAGCCGCCGGGCGCTGCCCTCGATCGAGCCGCCCTCCTCCACAAAGGCCGCCACGGTCTCCAGCAGCCCCGTCCCGCCCTCGACCAGCGGGTCGTAGACGTCGGTGACCAGCCGGCGCCGGGCGTGC
>JALZDI010000191.1 GCA_030862655.1 Actinomycetota bacterium
CGGCTTCAACCGGGTACGCCGGATGAACGCCGCCCTGCTGACGATGGGGCTGCGCGGGGTGGAGACCCCGGCTCAGCCGGACGAGGCCTGGCACGTCTTCCAGCAGTACGTCGTGCGCACCGCATCGCCGGCGCAGCTGGCAGAGCAGCTGGCACGGGCCGGCATCGACACCGTCGCGCCGTACCCGGTGCCGGTGCACTGGCTGCCGGCGTACGCCCAGCCGCTGCACCTGCCCGAGACCGAGCGCGCGGCGGCCGAGACGGTGTCGCTGCCGGTGCACCCCGGCATCGCCGGCGTGGACATCCGCACGATCGTGCGGGCGGTCAACCAGGCCTCCGCGACACGAGCCGCCTGAGCGCCTCGGCGGCCCGGCCCGGTGGGTACCCTCTCGTAGTGGCAGAACCACACTCACGGCGTCCCGCCTTCGGCCGGCTGCTCGAGCCGCTGACCGTCGGCATCGACATCGGCGGCAGCAAGGTGCTGGCCGGCGTCCTGAATGGCCGTGGGCAGGTGCTGGAGCGGCTGCGTCGCGACACCCCGACCAAGAGCCCGCAGGCGGTCGAGGACGTCATCGTCGAGATCGTGCACGAGCTGGCCTCGCGGCACGCGGTCGCCGCGGTCGGCATCGGCGCCGCCGGCTTCGTCGACGCCGGACGCGCCAGCGTGCTGTTCTCTCCGCACCTGGCCTGGCGCAACGAGCCGCTGCGCGACGCGCTGTGGGTGCGGCTGCGGCTGCCGATCGTGGTCGACAACGACGCCAACGCCGCCGCCTGGGCCGAGTCGCGTTTCGGCGCCGGCATCGGCCGGCGGCACGTCCTGTGCATCACCCTGGGTACGGGCATCGGTGGCGCGCTGGTGCTCGACGGCCGCGTCTTCCGCGGGGCCAACGGCATGGCGGGCGAGTTCGGGCATATGCAGGTGGTCCCCGGGGGCCACCGCTGCGAGTGCGGAAACCGCGGCTGCTGGGAGCAGTACGCCAGCGGCAACGCACTGGTGCGCGACGCCCGTGAGCTGGTGCTCGCCGACTCGCCCATCGCGCACTACCTGCGCGACCTCGTCGAGGGCGACGTCTCCCGGCTGACCGGTCCGATGGTCAGCGAGGCCGCGCGGCAGGGCGACCCGGCCGCGGTGGAGCTGATCGCCGAGGTCGGCGACTGGCTCGGGGTGGGGCTGGCCGGGCTCACCGCCGGGTTCGACCCCGACTGCATCATCGTCGGGGGTGGCGTGTCGCAGGCCGGCGACCTGCTGCTGGGCCCGGCCCGCGATTCGTTCGCGCGCACGCTGACCGGCCGCGGCTTCCGTACCGCACCGCCGATCATGCCGGCCTTCCTCGGCTCTGACGCGGGCTTCATCGGCGCCGCCGACCTGGCCCGCTCCGCCGCCCGGCGCTCTCGCCGGTCACGGCGCTCACACCGGCGGCGGATGCGGGAACGCTCGGGGCGTCCCCGCCGGGGGAGTCAGCGCTCGACCAGCGTGACCTCGAACGAGTAGGTCTCGGCGCGGTAGACGTGGTCGCCGTACTCCACCGCGCGTCCCTGGTCGTCGTAGGCTGTCCGCCGCATGCTCAGCAGCGGCGCGCCCTTGCGCTCGGCGAGCAGCTTGCCCTCAGCGGAGGTGGCACCGCGCGCGCCGATCCGCTGCCGCGCGATCCGCATGTGCGTTCCGGTAGCCCGGATCAGCTCGTAGAGCCCGTGCTGCTCCAGCTCGGCGTCGCTGGGGTCGATGAGCCCCTTCGGCAGCCAGTTGCGCAGCAGCGCCAGCGGGTCGCCGGCAGCCAGCCGCTGGCGCTCCAGGTGCAGCACCGGCGCGCCGGCGACCACGCCCAGCTCCGCGGCGACCTCCGGGGGAGCCGGCTCGACGGCGTTGGCGAGCACCACGGTGCTCGGCTGCTGACCGCTCGCGCGCAGGTCGTCGTACAGGCTGGTCAGCTCGACCTGCCGGCGGACCCTGCCGTGCACGACCTGCGTACCCACGCCGCGCTTGCGCACCAGCAGGCCCTTGCCGACCAGCTCCTCGATGGCTCTGCGCATCGTGGGCCGCGACAGGCCTAGCTGGTCGGCGAGGGCGATCTCGTTCTGCAGCCTCTCGCCGGGCTCGAGCTTCCCGGACTCGATCGCCTGCTCGATCTGCGCGGACACCTGGAAGTAGAGCGGCACGGGGCTGAGGCGGTCGACGGTGATCGACAGGGAGGACATCGAGGGTGCGGCCACGGTGCGACGGTACCGGAAAAGTCAGAAAGACAGAATGTCAGTACAAAGTCTTGACGCCGAGCCGGTCGTGCCGAAAGACTGCTGCGCATCCCCGGACGCTCTCCCATCTGAAGGGCCCGCGCATGCGCATCGGAATTCTCGGTGTCGGCAGGATCGGCAGTTCCCACGCGGAGGTCGTGCACCGCCATCCGGACGTCACCAGCGTCGTGCTGGCCGACGCGGTGCCTGCCCGAGCACGTGAGGTCGCCGAGCGGCTGGGCTGCGAGAGCGTCGACGATGCCGCCGACGTGCCCGCCTCGGGGGTCGACGCCCTGATCGTGGCCAGCGCGACGGACACCCACGCGGACCTGACCCTCGCCGGCGTCGACAACGGCCTGCCCGTCTTCTGCGAGAAGCCGGTCGCGCTCGACGTGTCCACCACCCGACGCGTGCTCGACCGCGTGCGCGACAGCGGCGTTCAAGTCCAGATCGGGCTGCAGCGCCGCTTCGATCACGGCTACCGCAGCGCGCACGCCGCCATGCGCGACGGCACCCTCGGCCAGCTGCACCGCGTGCACCTGGTCACCGCCGACCCCGCCCCGCCGCACGCGGAGTACATCCCGGCCAGCGGCGGGATGTTCCGCGACTGCCACATCCACGACTTCGACATCCTGCGCTGGGTCACCGGACGTGAGGTGGTCGACGTGTACGCGCTCGGCTCCAACCGCGGCGCCGACTTCTTCCGCGAGAGCGGCGACGTGGACAGCACGGCGGCGGTGATGCGCATGGACGACGACACCCTGGTCACGGTCCAGGGCTCGCGCTACAACGGCGCCGGCTACGACGTGCGGATGGAGGTCGCCGGTACCAAGGCCACCTACTCCGTGGGGCTGGACGAGCGGCTGCCGATGACGTCGGCCGAGCCGGGCGTGGAGTTCCCCACCGGAGAGGCGTGGCCGAACTTCTGGGACCGGTTCACCCCGGCCTACGTCGCCGAGGTCAACGCGTTCGTGGACGTGGTCAAGGGCGTGACGCAGAGCCCGTGCACGGTCGAGGACGCGCTCAACGCGCTTTACATCGCCGAGGCGGCAGTGCTGTCGCGAGCCGAGGGCCGGCGCGTCGAGGTCGAGGAGGTCCGCAAGTGAGCACCGCGCAGGCGACCGCCATCGACCAGCACCGTATCGCCGCGGCACCGATCTCCTGGGGCGTCTGTGAGGTGCCCGGGTGGGGTCACCAGCTCGACCCCGAGCGCGTGCTCACCGAGATGGGCGAGCTCGGCATCACGGCGACCGAGTTCGGCCCGGCCGGCTTCCTGCCCGACGACCCCGCCGCCAAGGCCGCCGTGCTGCGCGAGCACGGGTTGCGCGCGGTCGGCGGCTTCCTGCCGGCGCTGCTGCACGACCCCGACCACGACCCGCTGCCGGAGGTGGACCGCTACCTCGACGGCTGCGTGGCCGCCGGCGCCGGCGTGGTGGTCATCGCCGCCTTCACCGGCACCGAGGGGTACGACGAGCGGCCGCAGATCGACGACCGGGGCTGGCAGACCTTGCTGGCGAACCTCGACCACATCGACCAGCGGGCGCGCTCTCGTGGCCTCGTCGCCGCGCTGCACCCTCACGTCGGCACCATGGTCGAGCAGCGCACGGAGGTGCTGCGGGTGCTCGACGGAAGCGCGATCGGGCTGTGCGTCGACACCGGCCACCTGCTCGTCGGCGGCACCGACCCGGTCGCGCTGACCCGCGAGCACACGCAGCGGGTGGCGCACGTGCACCTCAAGGACGTCGACGCGTCCGTCGCCCGGCGGGTGCTGTCCGGAGACCTGCCGTACGGCGACGCGATCTGGCAGGGCCTGTTCGCCCCGCTCGGCGCCGGCGACGTCGACATCGCCGCGCTCGTGCAGGCGCTGGAGGAGGCCGGCTACCGCGGCTGGTACGTGCTGGAGCAGGACATCAAGCTCTCCGGGGAACCCTCCGGTGAGGGTCCCGTCGGCGACGTGCGCGCCAGCCTGGACTACCTGCGCACGGGTGCGGCATGACCGGCGGGTTCGAGGTGGTCACGATGGGGCGGATGGGCGTCGACATCTACCCCAACCAGGTCGGCGTCGGGCTGGAGGACGTCGAGTCGTTCAGCAAGTTCCTCGGCGGCAGCGCGGCCAACGTCGCGGTCGCCGCCGCGCGGCACGGCCGCCGCAGCGCGGTGGTGACGCGGGTCGGCGACGACCCGTTCGGCCGCTACGCCCGTCGTGCACTGAAGGGCTTCGGCGTCTCCGACGACCTCGTCGGCGTGGTCCACTACCTGCCCACCCCGGTGACCTTCTGCGAGATCTTCCCCCCCGACGACTTCCCGCTGTACTTTTACCGGCTGCCCAAGGCGCCGGATATCGAGATCTTCGCCGCCGACCTCGAGCTCGACGCGATTCGCGCCGCGGACATCTTCTGGGTGACCGTGACCGGGCTGTCGCAGGAGCCGAGCCGCACCGCGACGCTGGCCGCGCTGGAGGCCCGGGCCAAGGCGGGCATCACCGTGCTCGAC
>JALZDI010000192.1 GCA_030862655.1 Actinomycetota bacterium
GCGGTGTGGGGGCCGCCCGACGTACCGCCGGCCGGGTCGCGTCAGGCCGACTCGGCCGGCGGTGCGGCGGTCAGCGCGTCGGCCACCGTCCGCAGCCCCTCCAGGTCGTGCACGTCGGTCGGCAGCGTGGGCACCTCCACGACCGGGACGTTCGGGTGCGCCGCGGTGAACCGCCGGCGCAGGTGCTCCTCGTGCGCGATCGCGGTCATCTTGTCCGCGTGCAGCTGCAGCAGGTGCGCGGTCACCGGGTGCTCCGCGGTCTCCTCCAGCCGGTGCGCCGCCGCGGCGGCTGTGGTCTGGTCCAGTGCCGGCGCGGGCGTGTGCGTCACCCGGTTGACCACCAGCCCGGCCAATGGCATGTGCTCCTCGGTGAGCCGCTCCACGAAGTACGCCGCCTCGCGCAGCGCATCGGCCGCGGGCGCCGCGACCACCACGAACGCGGTCTCGTCGGCCTGCAGCAGCCGGAACGTCTTCTCCGCCCGCGTCCGGAACCCGCCGAACAGGGTGTCGAAGGCGGCGATGAACGTCTGCGCGTCGCGCAGCAGTTGGGTGCCGAGCACCTTGTTCAGCGCGCCGGTGACCACCCCGAGCCCGACCGACAGCAGCCGCGCGGGGCCCTTCGTGGGGGCCAGCATCAGCCGGATGAAGCGCCCGTCGAGGAACGACGCCAGCCGCTCCGGGGCGTCGAGGAAGTCCAGCGCGGAGCGCGACGGCGGGGTGTCGACCACGATCAGGTCCCACCGGCCGGTACGGCGGGCATCGGCGTGCAGCTGCCCGAGCTTCTCCATCGCCATGTACTCCTGCGTGCCGGCGAACGAGCTCGACAGTGCCTGGTAGAAGGGGTTGGACAGGATCTGCCGCGCCTTCTCCGGAGTCGCGTGCGCCTCGACGACCTCGTCGAAGGTGCGCTTCATGTCCAGCATCATCGCGTCGAGGGTGCCACCCGCCGACGCGTCGACGCCCTGCACCGGACGGGGGGTGTTGTCGAGCTCGGTGAGCCCCATCGACTGCGCCAGCCGCCGGGCGGGGTCGATGGTGAGCACGACCGCCTTGCGGCCCTGCTCCGCCGCCCGTAACGCCAGCGACGCCGACGTGGTGGTCTTGCCGACCCCGCCCGAGCCGCAGCACACGATGATGCCGACGTCGCGGTCGGCGAGCAGCCGGTCGACCTCGAACGGGGGCGCGCCGTGCCTGTGGCCGGCCAGCGGGCCGACCCGGGGCGTGGGCCTGGCGCTCATGCGGGGCCCCCGCGCAAGCGTGAGCGCAGCGAGCGCCTTCCTGGGGTGCTCATGCGAGCCCCTGGTCCTGGATCTCCTGGGCCAGCTCGTACAGCGAGCCCAGGTCGATGCCGTCGGGGTCGAGCGGCAGCTCGACGACCGGCCGGTCCATCTTCTCCACCAGCCGGCGCTGGGTGGCCTCCAGCTGCAGCCGCTGGGCCTGCTCGGCCGCGGTCTGCTGCAGCGCACCGACCAGCGCCTCGGTGGGCTTGATCCCGGCGTCGACGAGACCGTCGCGCAATCCCTTGGCGGGTAGGTCGCCGGACTCGGCCAGGTCCAGGGCCCGGCCGCTGAGCCCGGAGCGGCGCACGAAGTTGACGACCACGGAGCCGACCGGCAGCTCTGCCGCGGTGAGCTCGTCGATCGCGTCCTGGGTCTCCTGGACCGGCATCTCCTCGAGCACGGTGACCAGGTGGACGGCGGTGCGGCGCGACCGCAGCAGCGTCATGATCGCGTCGGCCTGGTTGCGGATCGGCCCGACCCGGGCCAGGCCCGCCATCGCCGCGTTCACGTTGAGGAACCGGGTGATCCGCCCGGTCGGCGGGGCGTCGAGCACCACCGCGTCGTACGCCGGCCGCTGGCTCCCCTTCGACGCGCGCCGTCGTACGGCCTCGAACACCTTGCCGGTGAGCAGCACGTCGCGCAGCCCGGGCGCGATCGTGGTGGCGAAGTCGATGACTCCGAAACGGTCCAGCGCCCTGCCGGCGCGGCCGAGCCGGTAGTACATCTCGAGGTACTCCAGCAGCGCCGCCTCGGGGTCGATCGCCAGCGCGTAGACGTCGCCGCCGTCGGGGGCCACCGCGACCCTGCGCTCCTCGTACGGCAGCGGGGCGACGTCGAACATCTGCGCGATGCCCTGGCGGCCCTCCACCTCGCACAGCAGCACCTTCTTGCCGCCGGCGGCCAGCGCGAGGGCTAGTGCGGCTGCGACCGTGGACTTGCCGGTGCCGCCCTTGCCGGTGACGACATGCAGGCGGACGTTGCCGCCCGCAGCCCTGGTCCTGTCCGCCACGGCTCGACCCTACCCAGGCGTCAGCGGTCCATGAGCACGACGGGTACCTCGCCCGCGGGCCGCAGCGTGATCATCGGGACGATGTCCAGACGGTTCGACAGCGAGGTGACGCGGTGCCGGCGCAGCAGGGCGGCGAGCAGGATCTCGGCCTCGAGCATCGCGAAGTGCTCGCCCACGCAGGAGCGCGGGCCACCGCCGAACGGGAAGTAGGCGTAGCGGGGGCGGACCCGGTTGGTCTCCTCGTCGAGGAACCGGCCGGGGTCGAACCGCGACGGCTCCGGCCAGAACCGCGGGTGCCGCTGGGTCGACCACGGCGAGACGGCCACCAGGGTGCGCGCGGGGAGGTCGTGACCGGCCAGCGTCATCGGCTCGGTGGTCAGCCGCTCGGTGATGTGCGCGGAGGGGTAGAGCCGCATGCCCTCCATCAGCGCAGCCCGGGTCAGCGGCAGCTGCGGCAGGTCGTCGGCGGTGGGCACCGGCCGGTCGCCCAGGACGTCGGCGACCTCGGCGGCGACCCGCTCCTGCACCTCCGGGTGACGGCCGAGCTGGTGCAGGGTGAAGGTCAGCGCGCCGGCGGTGGTCTCGTGCCCGGCCATCAGGAAGATCAGCGCCTGGTCGCGGATCTCGGTCTCGGACAGCCGACCGCCGGTCTCGGGGTCGCGCGCGGCCCGCAGCCGGGTCACCAGGTCGTCGCGTGCCTTCGCCGCGTCGTCGTAGGCCGGGTCTCCCGGGCGTGGCGACCGGGACAGGATCTCGTCGACCACGGCGTACTCCCGCGCCCGCAGGCGGCGCGGACGACGGTTGCGCGGGGTGCGCCGTTCCATCGGCGACTGGCGCAGCTGGAAGGTGCGGCGCATGGTGGCGTCGCTGACCGCGGGCACCAGGTCGTGCAGCACTGGCACGAGGTCCTCGATCGCGTCGCCGAACAGCGCGCGTCCGACCACCCGCAGGGTGTACCGCAGCATCAGCAGGTGCAGGTCGACGGGCTCGCCCGCGCGATGGCCCGGTGCGGCGGGGGCGTCGGCGATCCGCGCGGCCTCCTCGCCCATCAGCGTGGCGTAGCCCGCCACCCGGCGCGGGGTGAACAGCGGCTGCACCATCCGGCGCTGCCGGCGCCACTCGTCGCCCTCGGTGGTGAGCAGGCCCCGGCCGAGCAGGTCGGCCATCGCACGAAAGCCGATGGTGTCCTTGGACACCGTGCGCTCGGTGTTGGCCATCACCTGGTGCACGTCGTCGGGGTGGTGGGCGAGCACCAGCTGCTCGCGCAGCGGGCCGGCCGGACCGAGCTGGTAGGCGACCAGGTCGCCGTAGGTCTCCTGGTCACGCAGCAGTGTGGCGAGCAGGTCGCGGCGCAGCTGCAGCGCCGAGCCGAGCAGCAGGCTGCCGCGGGGACCGGGCAGTGCCGCCGGGCGCGTGCGCCCGGTGAGGAGTGCCATCTCCACAGGCTTACAGACGTACTGTAGGTATGTCCACAGGGTGCCCTCCTTGCCGTCGAGTGGCGCGAAGTGGCTGCCTCGCGGTGGTGCGACACGACCAGAACGCGCCACTCGATGCGCGGTCCTAGGCTGGCCGCCATGACCAGCTCTTCCGGGCCTCCCGGTCCGCGGACCCGCCCCGCCCTCGACGCGATCCCGACCTACAAGCCCGGCCGTCCGCCGGCGCCTCGGGAGGGACTGCGCAGCTACAAGCTCTCCAGCAACGAGAACCCCTACCCGCCGCTGCCCGGCGTGCTCGAGACCGCGGTCGCCGCGGCCGAGGCGATGAACCGCTACCCCGACATGGGGTCGGTCGCGCTGTACGACGCGCTCGCGGAGCGGCTCGACGTACCCGCCGACCACCTGGCGGTGGGTACCGGCTCGGTGGCCGTGCTCTACCACCTGCTGCAGGCCTTCTGCGCCGAGGGCGACGACGTCGTCTACGCCTGGCGGTCGTTCGAGGCCTACCCGATCGCGGTCGGGGTCACCGGGGCGACGCCGGTCGAGGTGCCGCTCGGCGAGGGTGCGCGGCACGACCTGGACGCGATGGCCGACGCGGTCACCGACCGCACCCGGGTGGCCATCGTCTGCTCGCCGAACAACCCGACCGGCCCGGTGGCGCACCGCGGTGAGCTGGAGGCGTTCCTGGACCGGGTTCCCGAGCACGTCCTGGTCGTCGTCGACGAGGCCTACCGCGAGTTCGTGCGCGACCCCGACGTCGTCGACGGCATGGAACTCTTCCGTGGCCGCGACAACGTCTGCGTGCTGCGCACGTTCTCGAAGGCGTACGGTCTGGCCGGCCTGCGGGTGGGGTACGGCATCGCGCCGCAGGCGGTCGCCGAGGCGGTGCGCAAGTGCGCGCTGCCCTTCGGGGTGTCCCACGTCGCCCAGCAGGCCGCTGTCGCCTCGCTGCAGCACGAGCCGGCGCTGCTGGAGCGGGTCGAGGCCCTCGT
>JALZDI010000193.1 GCA_030862655.1 Actinomycetota bacterium
GCAGCCTCCGGAGTACGGGCAGCCGGGCCCCGCCGGGCAGGAGCACGGCGGCTACGGCTACGGCCACCCCGGCTACGCGCAGGGCTACGGACAGCAGCCGGGCCACCAGGGCCAGCCGCCGTACGGCCACGACCCGCAGCAGGCCTACGGGCAGCCGGGGTACGGCGACCCGGCATACGGCCAGCCCGGCTACGGCGACCCGGCGTACGGCCAGCCCGGCTACGGCGACCCGGCATACGGCCAGCCCGGCTACGGCGCACAGCCGCCGTACGGTCAGGGCCAGACCGCCTACCCCCCGGGCCAGCCCGGGTACGGCCCGCCGGGGCACGGTCCGCCGGCCTACATCCCGGGTCAGGGCGGCTACGGGCCCGGACAGTTCACCGGCTACCAGCACGGCTACTACGCCGGCAAGCCCGAGCACCCCGGCGCCGTGCCGTCGCTGGTGCTCGGGCTGATCTCGCTGGTGGGCGGGTTCCTGTGCCTCGGGCTGCCGTTCGTGCTCGGGCCGTGGGCCTGGGTCAAGGGCAAGCGCACGATGGACGAGATCGACGCCGCGGCCGGGCAGGTGAGCGGCCGCGGGATGGCCACCAGCGGCATGGTCTGCGGGATCATCGCCACCGCCATGCTCGCGCTGCTGCTGGTGCTGGCGATCCTGGGGCTGGTGCTCAGCCAGGTCAGCACCGGTGACTCCGTCGGCAGCAGCCTCTGAGCACGGGCGCCCGCGGGCGCGCTAGAGGCGGCAGCCGACGGTGACCGGCTCGTTGACCAGCTCGACGCCGAAGTGCTCGCGCACCGCGTCGCGGATCTCGCGGGCGAGCGCCAGCAGCTCGGTCGTGGTGCCGTCGCCGCGGTTGGTCAGCGCCAGCGCGTGCTTGGTGGACAGCCCCACGTTGCCGCGACGGGCACCCTTCTCGAAGCCCGCCCGGCCGATCAGCCACGCGGCGCTGACCTTGACCCGACCGTCGGGCTGCGGCCAGCCGGGGGCCTGCGGCCCGAGCCGGTCGGCCACCTCGGCCTCGACCACCGGGTTGGTGAAGAACGAGCCCGCGCTCCAGGTGTCGTGGTCGTCGGGGTCGAGCACCATGCCCTTGCCGCGGCGCAGCCCCAGCACAGCCTCGCGGACGTCCTCGGCGGGCACCCGCTCTCCGACCTCGACACCGAGGGTGCGGGCGAGCTCGGCGTACCGCACCGGTGCGCCCAGGTCGCCGAGGCGGAACCGGAACGTCACCTCGAGTACGACGAACGCCTCGGGGTCGGACTTGAACCGGCTGCTGCGGTAGCCGAACCCGCAGTCGGCCGCGGACAGGGTGCGGATCCGGGCCTCGCGGCGGTCCCACACCCGCACCGACGCGATCGTCTCGGCCACCTCCTGGCCGTAGGCGCCGACGTTCTGGATCGGGGTCGCCCCGACCAGGCCGGGGATGCCGGACAGTGCCTCGACACCGACCCATCCCTCCCCCACCGCGGAGGCCACGAACTCGTCCCACGGCTCGCCCGCGGCGACGCGCACGGTCGCGCCGCCGCAGGGGTCGGTGTCGGCCTCGACGCCGCGGGTGCGCACCGCCGACACCTGCCCGGCGAAGCCCCCGTCGGCCACCACCAGGTTGCTGCCGCCGCCGAGCACCAGCAGCCGTCGGCCTTGTCGGTCGGCGGCCCCGACGACCTCGACCAGGTCCTCGGCGGTGTCGACCTCGACCAGCTCGGCGGCCGGCCCGCCGAGCCGCAGGGTCGTGCGCGGCGCCAGCGGCGCCCCGGTGAGCCGGTGCATCAGCGTGGCCCCGGGGCGGACACGTCCGCGGCCGGCCGGATCAGCGCCCGCGCCATGCCGAGCACCTTCTCGCCGCCGCAGGTGCAGGTGATGTCGACGCGGGCGAGGCCGTCGTCGGTGGTCTCCTTGACCACGCCGGAGACCTCGACGTCGACGCCGCGGTCGTCGTCGGGCACCACGACCGGCTTGGTGAAGCGCACGCCGTACTCGAGGACGCGGTCGGTGCCACCGGCCCATTCCTGCACGGCCCGTCCGGCCAGCGCCATCGTGAGCATGCCGTGCGCGATCACCCCGGGCAGGCCCACGGACGTGGCCACCCGGTCGCTCCAGTGGATCGGGTTGAAGTCGCCGGACGCCCCGGCGTAGCGGACCAGGTCGGCACGGGTGACGGTGAACCGGTGGGTGGGCAGCTCGGTCATGCCGGCTCCCCCGAGGCCCGGTGCGCGAGGGTGGCCCGCGCGGTGCTGACCACCTCGCCGGCGGCGTCGGTGATCTCGGTGCGGGTGACGATCAGGTCGGTGCCGGCGGCCTGCCGCAGCGACTCGACGGTCAAGGTCGCAGTGAGGACGTCGCCCGCGCGCACCGGACGGGCCTGCTCGAATGCCTGGTCGCGGTGCACGACGTTGTGCAGCTCGATGCCGACGTCGGGCTCGGTCATCAGCCGCTGCATGGCCGCGAAGGCCACCACGATGGGAAACGTCGGCGGCGCGGCGTCGTCATGCTCGGCGGGCTCGGCGCCGATCGCGGTGCAGAACTCGCCGATCTTCTCCCGGCTCACGGTGTAGGGCTCGGTCGCCGGGAAGGTACGTCCGGCCAGGTCGGGGCTCACGGCCATGGCGGGACGCTATCGTCAGCGCGTCTCGCGGTGCGCGGTGTGCGTGCGGCAGCGCGGGCAGTACTTCTTCATCTCGAGCCGGTCGGGGTCGTTGCGCCGGTTCTTCTTGGTGATGTAGTTGCGCTCCTTGCACTCCGTGCAGGCCAAGGTGATCTTGGGGCGGACATCGGTTGTCTTGCTGGCCACGACGGTGCCTACCTTCGGTGCGCTTGCTGGTTGTCCTGCTCGTCCGGCGCCGGAGTCCGACGCCTCGTCTTGGTAGCGGGGGCGGGACTCGAACCCGCGACACCACGATTATGAGCCGTGTGCTCTGACCGCCTGAGCTACCCCGCCGCCGGACCCGGGTGGCTCTCGCCCTGCCGGGCGAGGATCCGACTCCAGAGCCCCAATACGGAATCGAACCGTAGACCTTCTCCTTACCATGGAGACGCTCTGCCGACTGAGCTATTGGGGCAAGCGACAGCCGAGAATACACGGGCCGGAGGCCCGAGCGGTAATCGGCACCACCCCCGCGTGCTGGCTGTCCGACCCCCGTCAGGATGGGGCCGTGAGCACCCCCGCCTTCTACGTCGCCACCGGCAGCAGCGACGGCAGCGACGGCCTCGACGGCAGCGACGGCACCGCGCGGTTCGAGTCCACCGAGCACACCAACGGCCCCTGGGGTCCCGGGGTGCAGCACGGCGGCCCGCCGGCCGCGCTCCTCGGGCGGGCCCTGGAGCAGGTGCCGGCCCCGGCGCCGCGGGTGGTCGGCCGGTTGACCATGGACCTGTGGGGTCCGGTGCCGGTGGGCCCGCTGGCGGTGGCGACGCGGGTGGAGCGGCCCGGCCGGTCGGTGGACCTGGTCGCGGCCGAGGTGAGCGCGGGCGGCCGGCTGGTGGCGCGGGCCAGCGCCTGGCGGTTCCCGGCCGAGGAGACCGACACGGGTACGCCGGGCGTCGTCGTACCCGCAGGTCCCGAGGCCGGCACGGACCAGCCACGCCCGGGGTCCTGGTGCGGCGGCTACCTGGACGCGGTCGAGTGGCGCTGGATCCACGGGGCCGTGATGGAGCCGGGTCCGGCGACGGTGTGGATGCGGCCGCGGCTGCCGCTCGTGCACGGCGAGGAGATGTCGCCGCTGCAGCGGCTGCTGGTCTGCGTCGACTCGGCCAGCGGCGCCTCGGCCGCGCTGGACCCTGGCGCGTGGGCGTTCCTGAACACCGAGCTGAGTGTCCACCTGGTCCGGCCGGTCGCCGGCGACTGGGTGTGCGTGGACGCCGAGACCACGCTGGCCGGCACCTCGACCGGGCTGGCGGCGGCCCGGCTGCTCGACCTCCACGGCCTGGTGGGTCGCTCGGCTCAGGCGCTGCTGGTCGCGCGGCGCTGACCGCCGGCAGGTCGGAAGAGGCCCGGACACACCGCGGACAACGAAATCCGAAGCAGTCCGCCTTGTCCATGACCCACTGTGACCAGCACATCCGGAAACGCAGATGACACGTCGAGGGGATTCACCGTGCGGTGGTTGAGGGCGCAACCTTTGAAATAGGTCGCAGGGGGCGGGCAGGGGCAGAGAGACGATGGACGCCACGCGTCGAGACGTGTTGAAGATCGGGGGGCTGGGGGCGCTGGGGACGGTCGGTGCGACAGTCCTGCCCTGGGGATCGGCGCTGGACGCCAAGGCGCCCAGCCGGCTCCCGGCGGACCTGATGCCGCGGCCGTTCCGTACGCGGTTCGTGCGCCCGGACGTGCTGCGGCCCAGGAAGAGCGTGCGCGGAAGCGACGGGGTCTGGACCGACCACTTCCTCATCAACGAGCGCGTGGGCCGGGCCGAGATCATCCCGGGGCTGCGCACGACGGTGTTCGGCTACAACGGCCAGGTGCCGGGCCCGACGCTCAACATCCGCCAGGGCCGCCGGGCCGTGGTGCGGGTGTGCAACCACCTGCCCGCCCGGCACCCCGTGCTCGGGCAGGACTCCACCACGTCGGTGCACCTGCACGGTTCGGCCTCGCTGCCGCAGTACGACGGCTATGCCAGCGACATCACACCGCCGGACTCCCTCAAGGACTACCGCTACCCGAACTTCCAGCCCGCGCGCACGCTCTGGTACCACGACCACGGCGTGCACCACACCGCGG
>JALZDI010000026.1:0-8359 GCA_030862655.1 Actinomycetota bacterium
CCGCGCGCCGTCGCCGAGCTCGCGGGCGCCGGTCACCGCCCGCTGCAGCCCGTCGGCCAGCCGCACCGCACCGGTGACGCCGCGGCCGAGCACCTGGCCGAGGTCGCCAGCACTCTGAACGCCCCGCTCCATGCGGGCCAGGGCGTCGGAGGCGTCGGCCAGGCCGGAACCGAGGCGGCGGGTGCCGTCGGCGGCCTGACCCAGGCCCTTGTCGAGGCGCTGCAGCCCCTGGCCGCTGTCCTGCAGCTGGTGCTGCGCCTTGCTGAGCCGCTTCTCGGCGCTGCGCAGCCGGTCGGCCGTGTCGGCCACCGCGCCGGGACCCACCACCGTGTCCACCCCGCGCCAGGAGCCGATGCGCTGCTGCCACCGCTCCAGCGCCTCCAGACGCTGCTCGGTGGTGATGCGGCCGTCGTCGGCGACCACCAGGATCTCGAACGGACCGCCCCAGCCCTCGCCCATCGTCTGCTGCAGCAGCGCGAAGTCCTCTCGGGTCGGGTTGCCCGGCGGCAGCTCCCGGGCGTCCATCGGCCCGGTCGTCAGCCCGAACGCGGGCGCGAGCAGCCCGAGCAGCAGCGCGAGCGCGCCCACCGTCGCGTACACCGGGCGGCGCAGGGCCCGGCGGGCCATCGCCGCCGCGGCCGGACGCTGGCGGCGGTGCGGCAGCGCCCAGCGGTCGACGTTGGGGCCGAGCATGGTCAGCAGCGAGGGCAGCACCACGAGTGCGGAGCCGGCGGCGAGTACGGCGGCCACGATCACGCCGAGCACCGACGACAGCAGCAGCTTGGACGGGGTGATGACCAGCGCCACCGCCATCGCGCTGACCAGCGCGATCCCGGCGACCGCGACGGTGCGGCCGGCGGTCGACGCCGAGGCTGAGGCCGCGGCCGCGGCCGGGACCTCCCCGCGCTGCAGCTCCTCGCGGAAGCGCGACACGATCAGCAGGCTGTAGTCGACCCCGAGCGCCAGCCCCATCATCGCGACCAGGGTGCTGGCGAAGATGTTGACCTCGAGCATGGCCGTCAGCAGCACGAGGACGCCGGCGCCGCCGCCGACCGTGGCCACCCCCACCACCAGCGGGATCGCGGCGGCGATCACCGACCGGAACACCAGCAGCAGCACGATCACCAGCGCCGGGATCGCCACCTTCTCGGCCTCGTGGGCCGCGTCCATGCTGGTGTCCTGCAGCGCCTGGGCGATCGCCGGCACACCGCTGACGTGCGCCTGCACCGGCGGGGAGACGACGTCGCCGACGGTGCGCTCGAGCATCGGCAGCACCGCCTGCGGGTCGGTGCCGGGCTGGACGCCGACCGACGCGGAGACCATCGCGGTGCCGGGCGCGGGAGCCAGCCGCTGCGACCCCGACGCGGAGTCCCACGGCGACAGGGTGCGGATGTCACCGGCCGAGCGCAGCCGTCGTACCAGCTCGGGGCCCTGCCGGTCGATCGCCTGCTCGGGGCCGGTGAGCAGGATCGGGACGGTGACGTTCTCGCCGAAGTGCCGGGTGTCCATCTGCTGGGCGACGTAGGACTGGCTGCCCGGCACCTCCTCCATCACCGAGCTGCTGAGCTGGTTCTGCACATCGAGCCCGACCAGGCTGAGCCCGCCCATCAGCAGCACCCAGGCGACCAGCACGCGGCGCGGACGGCGGATCGACGTGCGCCGCATTGCGTCGACCCACCGCATCGCGCGTCCACCTCCTCGCCGCTGTCGGGCGCCTGGTCCCTCGGCTGGTCTCCGGGCTTCCCACTGCCGTACCCGGCGTACGCCGGAAGGTGACATCACACCACGCAGATGGACCGGAATTCCACATTTGGGCATGTGATGGTCGCATCATGGACAGATTGCGTGCTAGTGTCAACGACATGGACAGGGTGCCCGCTGCGCCGACGTTCCGGCAGCGCGTGCGCGCGCGACTGCGCGACGAGGTGCTCGACGCGGCCTACGCGACGACCGTCGACGCCGGCTGGGAGCACGTCCGGATGACCACGCTGGCCGCCGCGGTCGGGGTGAGCCGACAAACGCTGTACAAGGAGTTCGGCTCCAAGGACGAGGTCGGCGAGGCGCTGGTGCTGCGGGAGGCGGCACGGTTCCACGAGGGCGTGATCGAGCACGCCGACCAGCATGAGGACCTCGCCGAGTCCGTGCACGCGGCGATCACGTTCACGCTGCGCCACGGCGCCGCGAACCCACTGCTGCGCAGCGTGCTGGCCGGCTCGCAGAGCGGCGAGCAGAGCCTGCTGCCCTACATCACCACGGGTTCGGGCCGCGTCCTCGACGCGACCACGTCGCTGGTGCGCGAGCACCTGCGCGGACGCCATCCCGACCTCGCGGGCGAGCACCTGGACACGCTGGCCGACGCGATCCTGCGGCTGTCGGTGAGCCACCTGCTGCGGCCGACCGCGCCGGTGCAGACCACCGCGCACCGGATCACCCGGCTGGTGTCGGCCTACGTCGAGGCACACGTCACCTGATCGACGCGCCACTCGACGCGGGCGCTACTCCCACTCGATGGTGCCGGGCGGCTTGCTGGTGACGTCGACGACCACCCGGTTGACCTCGCGTACCTCGTTGGTGATCCGTGTGGAGATCCGCTCCAGCACGTCGTACGGCAGCCGCGCCCAGTCGGCGGTCATCGCGTCCTCGGAGGTCACCGGCCGCAGCACCACCGGGTGCCCGTAGGTGCGGCCGTCGCCCTGCACGCCGACCGAGCGGACGTCGGCCAGGAGTACGACCGGGAACTGCCAGATGTCGCGGTCGAGGCCGGCCCGGGTGACCTCCTCGCGGGCGATCGCGTCGGCCTTGCGCAGTACCTCGAGGCGCTCGCGGGTCACGTCGCCGACGATCCGGATGGCCAGCCCCGGTCCCGGGAACGGGTGCCGCCACACCATCTCCGGCGGCAGCCCGAGCTGCTCGCCGACCAGCCGCACCTCGTCCTTGAACAGGGTGCGCAGCGGCTCGACCAGCGTGAACTGCAGATCCTCGGGCAGCCCGCCGACGTTGTGGTGCGACTTGATGTTGGCCGCGCCCTCTCCCCCGCCGGACTCGACCACGTCGGGGTAGAGCGTGCCCTGCACGAGGAACTCCACCTGCTCGCCGTGCGCGCCGGCGTCGGCGACCACCTCGCGCTCGGCGGCCTCGAACACCCGGATGAACTCCCGGCCGATGACCTTGCGCTTCTCCTCCGGGTCGCGCACGTCGCTCAGCGCGCCCAGGAACCGCTCCGAGGCCTCGACCACCTTCAGCTTCACGCCGGTGGCGGCGACGTAGTCGGCCTCCACCTGCTCGGCCTCGCCCTTGCGCAGCAGCCCGTGGTCGACGAACACGCAGGTCAGCCGGTCGCCGACCGCCCGCTGCACCAGCGCGGCGGCCACCGCGGAGTCGACGCCCCCGGACAGCCCGCACAGCACCCGCTTGTCGCCGACGACGCGGCGGATCTTCTCCACCGACTCCTCGACGATGTTGACCATGGTCCAGGTCGGGCGGCAGCCGGCGATCTCGAGCAGGAAGTGGCTCAGCACCCGCTGTCCGTGCTCGGTGTGCAGCACCTCGGGGTGCCACTGCACCCCGGCCAGCCGCCGGTCGGTGTCCTCGAAGGCCGCCACCGTGGCCCCCTCGCTGGCCGCCAGCGTCTCGAACCCCGCGGGGGCCGCGGCGACCGCGTCGGCGTGGCTCATCCACACCCGGTGCTGCGTCGGCACGCCGGCCAGCAGCGTGCCCGGCGTACCCACGGTCACCTGGGTGCGGCCGAACTCCGACCGACCGGTACGGCGGACGTCGCCGCCGAGCGCCCGCGCCATCGCCTGGAAGCCGTAGCAGATCCCGAACACCGGCACCCCGGCCTCGAACACCGCCGGCCCCACCTGCGGCGCCCCCGGCGCATAGACCGACTGCGGGCCGCCGGACAGGATGATCGCCTTCGGCCGACGGCCGAGCAGGTCCTCGACGGGGGTCGTGTGCGGCACGATCTCGGAGTAGACCTTGGCCTCGCGGACCCGCCGGGCGATCAGCTGGGCGTACTGCGCGCCGAAGTCGACGACCAGCACCAGGTCGTGCGCGTCCTGGGCGTCCTGGGCGTCGTGGTGTTCCGCGGTCACCGGGTGCCTTCCGCCGTGGGGGATTCAGGCGGCGAGTCTATCCGCGGCGCGCCGGGTGGGGGCCGCTGCCCGAGCGCCGGGCCGAGCCGCCGCGGACCCGGGGCGACTGAGGCCCGGAAATTCGCCGATAACCCCCGTAACCCGCCCCTCCCGGCCTCGTTGTGCCGGGTGGGTCCGGCCACCTGCTCCCTCCCCGGCTGGACCCACACCACGAGCACCACGGGTGTCTCGGGGGATCCAGGGCCCGGCCACCTCCCTCCCGGTCGGGCCCTGGGTCGCGTCCGGGCCCGCCGCCTCCGCGACGTCCGCCGCCCCGTGCGCGATAGCGCACCCTCCCGCGGACGCAACGCCGCGTCGCAGCCTCAGGAGACGGCGACCACCGGCAGCCGCAGCGCGCCGGGCGCCGCCGCGGGTACGACGGGCCGCCGGGGGGGCACCGGCGCCAGGTCGACGTACGCCGACCCCAGGCTCGGCCGCGGGTCGGCCTCCCCCTTGTTGGGCCAGTAGGCCATCGCCCGCTCCGCCTGCGCGGTGATCGTCAACGAGGGGTTGACGCCGAGGTTGGCCGAGATCGCCGACCCGTCGACCACGTGCAGCCCGTCGTGACCGTACAGCCGGTGCCACGGGTCGATCACGCCGGTGCGGTGCGAGTCGCCGATCGTGCAGCCGCCGATGAAGTGCGCGGTCAGCGGCCGGTTGAACGGCTCGCCGATCGAGCCGCCGGCGGTGCCGCCCATCACCGCGGCCATCCGGCGCACGGCGTCGTTGCCGGCGGGGATCCAGGTGGGGTTCGGCGCCCCGTGCCCCTGCCGCGAGGTGAGCCGACGCCGCCGGGTGAGCCTCCCGCGCCGGGTGTAGGTGGTGATCGAGTTGTCCAGGGTCTGCATCACCAGCGCGACGACGGTGCGCTCCGACCAGTGCTTCACGTCGTACAGCGCACCGACGTTGCCCCGCTGCCTCCACATCTCCTTGAGCCAGGCGCGCCACCGCGGGCCCGGCCCGTCGTCGTCGGTGAGCACGGTCTGCAGAAACGACATCGCGTTGCTGCCCTTGCCGTAGCGCACCGGCTCGATGTGGGTGTGCTCGTCGGGGTGGAACGACGAGGTGATCGCGATGCCCTCGCTGTAGTCGACCTTCGTGTCGGGCGCGATCGCGCCGAGGATCGACTCGGAGTTGGTGCGGGTGAGGTGACCCAGCCGCGCGGAGATCCGCGGCAGCACGCCGCGGTCGCGCATCTTGTGCAGCAGCTTCTGGGTGCCCAGGGCGCTGGCGGCGAACACCACCTGCTCCGCCGTGAAGGTACGGCGGGCCCGGCGCAGACGCCGGTTCGTGGGCCGGGTGTCGACGGCGTACCCGCCCCCGGGCAGCGGGCGTACGGCGGTCACGGTCGTCAGCGGGTGCACCCGCGCACCGGCCTGCTCGGCGAGGTAGAGGTAGTTCTTCACCAGCGTGTTCTTGGCGTTGTGCCGGCAGCCGGTCATGCACTCGCCGCAGGCCACGCAGGCGTTGCGGTCGGGGCCCACGCCCCCGAAGTACGGGTCGGGCACCCGCTCGCCGGCGCGCCCGCCGAAGAACACCCCGACCGGCGTCGGGTGGAAGCTGTCGGCCACGCCCATCTCGTCGGCGACCTGCTTCATCACCTGGTCGGCCGGCGTGCGCAGCGGGTTCTCGACCACGCCGAGCATCCGCTTGGCCTGGTCGTAGTAGGGCGCCAGCTCGCCCCGCCAGTCGGTGATGTGGCTCCACGACGGGTCGCGGTAGAACGCGTCCAGCGGCTCGTAGAGGGTGTTGGCGAACACCAGCGACCCGCCGCCGACGCCCGCGCCGGAGAGGATCAGGCAGTCCTTGAGCACGTTGATCCGCTGGATGCCGTACATCCCCAGCCCGGGCGCGAACAGGAACCTCTTGGTGTCCCAGGAGGTGGCCGGCAGGTCCTCGTCGCGGAACCGGGCGCCGGCCTCGAGCACGCCGACGCGGTAGCCCTTCTCGGTCAGCCGCAGCGCGCTGACGCTGCCGCCGAAGCCGGAGCCGATGACGAGGACGTCGTAGTCGTGCGGGCGGCGCGGCTCCGACGGCGGCGCGGCGGTGGGAGACGAGGTGGTCGGGGTGCTCATGCGCGGCCGGACTTCTTCAGCAGCCGCAGCGCGCCGGTCATCACCTTGGCGAACGTCTTGTCGCCCATGCCCATCGCCGGGGCGATCGGCAGCACCCGCTGGGTGGCCACGGTCTGGGTCTCGATGTAGCGGTGCACGCCCTCGGCCCCCTGCCGGCGGCCCAGGCCGGACTCGCGCATGCCGCCCATCGGGCCGTCGATGCTGGCGAACGACGCCCCGAACGGCTCGTTGACGTTGACCGTGCCGCACGTGACCTGCGCGGCCAGCGCCCGGCCGCGCCTGCCGTCGCGCGTGTAGATGCTGGCGTTGAGCCCGTAGGAGCCCTCGTTGGCGCGGGCGACCGCCTCGGCCTCGTCGCCGAAGCGGTACAGCGACACCACCGGCCCGAAGGTCTCGTCGCCGAAGCAGACCATCGACGGCCGCACCCCTTCGAGCACGGTCGGCTCGTAGAACAGCGGGCCCACGTCGGGGCGGGCCCGGCCCCCGGCGAGCACCCGGGCGCCCTGGGCGCGGGCGTCGTCGACGTGCTCGGTGACGGTGTCGAGCTGGTCCTGCGAGATCAGCGAGCCCATGTCGCCGTCGAAGTCCAGCGACGTCGACAGCCGCATCGCCTTCACCCGCTTGAGGAACCGTTCCACGAACCGGTCGTAGACCTGGTCGGCGACGTAGAGCCGCTCCATCGACACGCACAGCTGGCCGGCGGAGGAGAAGCAGCCGCGGATCGCGCCCTCGGCGGCCCGGTCGACGTCGGCGTCGCGCAGCACCAGCATGGGGTTCTTGCCGCCGAGCTCGAGCGAGTATCCGATCAGCCGCTCGCCGGCCTGCTGGGCGACCCGGCGCCCGGTCGCGGTGGACCCGGTGAAGCACACGTAGTCGGCCCGGTCGATGATCGCGCCACCGACGACCGACCCCGCGCCGTACACGACCTGCCACAGGTCGGCGGGGAGGCCGGCCTCCTCGAGCAGCTCGAGGCCGAGCAGCGCGGTGAGCGGCGTCTGCGAGTCGGGCTTGTGCACCACGGCGTTGCCGGCGAGTACGGCGGGCAGCCCGTCGGACAGCGCCAGCGTGAACGGGTAGTTCCAGGGAGAGATGACGCCGACGACGCCCTTGGGGATGCGGTTGACGTCGACGCGGGTCAGCAGCGGGTAGAGCCCGGGACGCCGGTCAGGGCCAAGGTGCCGCTCGGCGGTGCGGGCGTAGTAGCGCGCGGTCATCGCGACGTGCGCGACCTCCTCGAACGCATGCTTACGCACCTTGCCCGACTCCCACTGGATCAGGTCCATGATCTGGGCCTGCCGGTCCAGCACCAGGTCGTGCAGGCGCAGCAGGGCCTCGGCGCGCCGCCTCAGCGGCACCCGCTGCCAGCGCTCCTGCGCGCGGCGGGCCCGCTCGAACGCCGCCTGCACGTCGTCGGGGGTCGACCGCGGGATGGCCGCGATCGGCTGGCCGGTGAACGGCGCGGTCGAGGTCGCGCTCTCCCCCGACGTGGACAGGATCCGCTCGGTCAGCCTTCGCGCGAGCGCCGGGTCGAGCGCGTACGTCGCGGACGGGTCGTGCTCGGGGTCGGCGGGACCGGTGAGGGGGGAGCCGGGCCGGCGGGGCTGCGCTGTCATGTACCGAGAGTACGGAAGGCCCCGCCGCCTTGACCAGAGGGTGACATCGAATATGAGACACCCCCAATGTCACATCCCGTCGCGGCCCGCGGGCTGACCTACTGGACGACGACCTCGACGCGCTGGAACTCCTTGAGGTCGGTGTAGCCGGTGGTCGACATCGCCCGGCGCAGCGCCCCGACGAGGTTCATGGTGCCGTCGGGCACCCGGGAGGGCCCGAACAGGATCTCGGCCAGGCTGCCGATCGTGCCGAACTCGACCCGCTCCCCCCGCGGCAGGTCGGGGTGCCAGGCCTCGGCGCCCCAGTGGAAACCCCGCCCGGGCGCCTCGGTCGCGCGCGCCAGCGGGGAGCCCACCATCACCGCGTCGGCGCCGCAGGCGACCGCCTTGGCGATGTCGCCCGAGCGCCCCACCGAGCCGTCGGCGATCACGTGCACGTAGCGGCCGCCGGACTCGTCGAGGTAGTCGCGTCGGGCCGCGGCCACGTCGGCCACCGCCGAGGCCATCGGCACCGAGACCCCCAGCACGGTGCGGGTGG
>JALZDI010000026.1:8369-10674 GCA_030862655.1 Actinomycetota bacterium
GTGCGCGGCGCCGCCGCCGAAGCCGACCAGCACCCCCGCCGCGCCGGTGCGCATCAGGTGCAGCCCGGCCTGGTAGGTCGCACAGCCGCCGACGACCACCGGCACGTCGAGCTCGTAGATGAACTCCTTGAGGTTCAGCGGCTCGGCCTGGCTGGACACGTGCTCGGCCGAGACCGTCGTACCGCGGATCACGAACAGGTCGACCCCGGAGTCGACCACGGTCTTGGCGAACTGTTTGGTGCGCTGCGGCGACAGCGCGCCGGCCACGGTGACGCCGGCGTCGCGGATCTCCTGCAGCCGCGAGGTGATCAGCTCGGCCTTCACCGGCTCGCTGTACACCTGCTGCAGCCGCGTCGTCGCCTCGTGCATCGGCAGCCGGCTGAGCTCGTCGAGCAGCGGCTGCGGGTCGTCGTAGCGGGTCCACAGCCCCTCGAGGTCGAGTACGCCGAGCCCGCCGTACGTGCCGAACTCGATCGCGGTCGCGGGCGACATGACGCTGTCCATCGGCGCGGCCAGCAGCGGCATCTCGAACCGGTAGGCGTCGATCTGCCAGGCCACCGACACCTCTTCGGGGTCGCGGGTACGACGGCTGGGCACGACGGCGATGTCGTCGAACCAGAAGGCGCGGCGGCCACGCTTGGCCCGCCCGATCTCGATCTCCATAGGGTCTAGATGGCCTTTCGGGGTGCTCTCGGGCGCTCAGCGCGAGCCGTAGTTGGGCGCCTCGACGGTCATCTGGATGTCGTGCGGGTGGCTCTCCTTGAGTCCCGCCGAGGTGATGCGCACGAACCGGCCGTCGCGCTGCAACTCGGGGATCGTGCCGGTGCCGCAGTAGAACATCGACTGCCGCAGCCCGCCGACCAGCTGGTGCGCCACCGCCGACAGCGGCCCGCGGTAGGCGACCTGGCCCTCGATGCCCTCCGGTACCAGCTGGTCGTCCTGCGCCACGTCGCCCTGGAAGTACCGGTCCTTGGAGTACGACCGGCCCCGCCCGCGCGACTTCATGGCGCCCAGCGACCCCATGCCGCGGTAGCTCTTGAACTGCTTGCCGTTGATGAACACCAGCTCGCCCGGGCTCTCCTCGCAGCCGGCCAGCAGCGAGCCGAGCATCACGGTGTCGGCGCCGGCCGCGATCGCCTTGGCGATGTCGCCGGAGTACTGCAGCCCGCCGTCGCCGACCAGGGGTACGCCGGCCGCACGGCAGGCCAGCGCCGCCTCGTAGATCGCGGTCACCTGGGGTACGCCGATCCCGGCCACGACCCGGGTCGTGCAGATCGAGCCGGGCCCGACGCCGACCTTCACCCCGTCGACGCCCGCGTCCACCAGCGCCTGCGCGCCGGCGCGGGTGGCGACGTTGCCGCCGACGACATCGGCGTGCGCGGCCGCCTTCTCCGACTTCAGCCGGCGCACCATCTCCACCACGCCACCGGTGTGCCCGTGCGCGGTGTCGACGACGAGCACGTCGACGCCGGCCTCGACCAGCGTCATCGCGCGCTTCCAGGCGTCGTCGAAGAAGCCGACGGCCGCACCGACCACCAGCCGGCCGGACGAGTCCTTGGTGGCGTGCGGGAACTCGTCGCGCTTGACGAAGTCCTTCAGCGTGATCAGCCCGGTCAACCGGCCGGCGTCGTCGACCAGCGGCAGCTTCTCGATCTTGTGCCGCTGCAGCAGGCCCATCGCCACGTCGGGTGCGATGCCTTCGCGGCCGGTGACCAGCGGCATCGGGGTCATCACCTGCTCGACCAGCCGGGAACGGTCGGCCTCGAACCGCATGTCGCGGTTGGTCACGATGCCCAGCAGCACCCGCCGCTCGTCGACCACCGGCACCCCGGAGATGCGGTAGCGCGCGCACACCGCGTCGGCGTCGGCGATGCTCGCCTGCGGCCCGATCGTCACCGGGTGGGCGACCATCCCGGCCTCGGAGCGCTTGACGATGTCGACCTGCTGGGCCTGGTCCTCGATCGAGAGGTTGCGGTGCAGCACGCCCATGCCGCCCTGGCGCGCCATCGCGATCGCCATCCGCGCCTCGGTGACGGTGTCCATCGCGCTGGACACCAGCGGCATGGCCACACTGATGTTGCGGGTCACCCGGCTGGTGGTGTCGACGTCGCTGGGCACCACGTCGGACTCGCCGGGCAGCAGCAGCACGTCGTCGAAGGTGAGGCCCAGCGGAGCGAACTTCTCCGGAACGCCGGCGGGCGTCAGGTCCATGGCACCTCTTCGCGAGATCGGGTCGCGGGCCTCACGGTATGGCGACGGGGGTACGGCGAGGCGGCGACGGCTGGCGGTTTGCCCCATCCTAACC
>JALZDI010000027.1 GCA_030862655.1 Actinomycetota bacterium
GGCGATCGCCATGGACACGTCGATCGCCGTCCCGCTGTGCACCAGGGCGTTGGTGACGACCTCGCTGACCAGGAGCTGGGCCTGTTCGACCAGCTCGTCGTGGCCGGTCTCGGTGAGCAGGCGGCGCACCATGCGGCGCGCCTCGCCGGCGCTGGACGGGTGCGACGGCAGTTCTCTTTGCAGTCGCTCCCCCGAGGTCCTCACCCTTACACCCTTACCACGCGCGGGGGACCGGTGCCCGGTTGGTGACGAGATGCGCGGTCAGCGCGGGTCCCTGCCGAGCAGGCCCAGCAACCGGTCGGCCGGGTCGTCGGAGTCGACCGGCACGGGGTCGGCGAACACGCCGTGACCCGCCAGCTCCTGGGCGTGTGGCTCGACGTAGCCCAGCACGTGCGCGGCGGCCTCGCGCGGGACCGACGCGTCGAGGCCTGCTCCGCGGGCGAGGTCCCAGCCGTGGACGACGAGGTCGAGGTGCATCTGCTCGGCGTACTCCTCGACCGGGATCGCCCCCATGGAGGTCTGCACCTGCAGCCCCTCGCGGGCCAGCTCGGTCCACGCGCGTCGAGAGCCGGCCGCCGCGGCGTCCCAGGCGGCCGCGGGGTCGTCGCCGAGGACGTCGCCGTCGTAGCGGTCGCCCACCTGCTCCAGGGTCTCGCCGGAGAGCAGGTGCGGCGCCCACAGCTGCTCACTGGTGACGTGGTTGACCAGGTCGCGCACCGTCCACCGCGTGCACGGTGTCGCCGCGTCCCAGCGGTCGGCGGGGATCTCGTGCACCCGTGCGCCGAAGCGGCCGAGCGCGTCGGGCATGAGCCCGAGAACCTGTGCAGCCATCAGTCACCCACGATCACGTTGAGGTTGCGGGGCCAGGTGAGGTAGCGGGCGGACAGGTTCAGGAGCGTGACCAGCCGGTTGCGCCCGCCGAGCAGGAAGTAGATGTGCAGCGCGAGCCAGGCCAGCCAGGCGACCGCACCACGCAGGCGGACGTGGTCGGACAGCTGCGCGATGGCCGACCCGCGGGCGATCGTCGCCATGATGCCCTTGTCCTTGTAGTGGAAGGGCTCGGCCGTCTCGCCGGCGACCAGCCGGGCGATCTGGTGCGCGGCGTGTTTGCCGCCCTGGATGGCAGGCTGCGCCAGCTGGGGCAGCGGGTCGTCGTGGGTGACGCCGAGGTCGCCGGTGACGAACACCTCCGGGTGGCCGGCAAGGCTCAGGTCGCCACCGACCTCGACGCGCCCGCCCCTGCCCTGCGGCAGACCCCACTTCTGCACGATGTCGGGCGCGGACACTCCCGCCGCCCAGATCACCGTGCCGGCCCGCACCCGCTCGCCGGTGTCGAGCTCGACGCCGTCGGGGTGCACCGCCTTCACCGCGGTGTTCAGCATCAGCTCGACGCCCCGCCGCTGCAGGCTGTGGGCGGTGTAGTCGCGCAGCTTGGGGTGGAAGGGTGGCAGCACGGACGGCCCCATCTCGACGAGGATCACCCGTGCCTTGCGGTCGGCCAGCTCGGGGTAGGCGAGGGGCAGGGCCGTGCTGCCCATCTCGGCCAGCGAGCCCGCCATCTCCACCCCGGTCGCGCCGGCGCCGACGATCACCACAGTGGGGTCGTCGCCGCGCTCGCCGGCGGCCGTGGCCTGCGCCAGCCGCTCGAGCTTGTTGAACATGCTGTCGCGCAGCCGCAGCGCCTGCTCGCGCGTGTAGAGCGGCATCGCGTGGTCGGCCGCGCCGGGTACGCCGAAGTAGTTCGTGGTGACACCGGTCGCCAGCACGAGGTAGTCGTACGTGAGTGTCTCGCCGTCGGCCAGCTGCACGGTCCTCGCGTCGACGTCCATGTCGACCACGTCGCCCTTGCGGAAGCCCACGTTGCGCTGGCGTGCGGTCAGCGCCCGCGCCGCGTAGGTGACGTCGCCGGGGTTCAGCCCCCCGGTGGCCACCTGGTAGAGCAGCGGCTGGAAGGTGTTGTAGCCGTTGCGGTCGACCAGCGTCACGTCCACGGGTACGCCCTTGAGCGCCTTGACCGCGGCGACCCCGGCGAACCCCGCGCCGAGGACGACGACGCGGGGGCGAGGGGTCCTGGTGGTGGCCATCTGTCGTCGCTCGCCTCTTCCGTTGTCGTCGGACGTCTCGTCGCGGTGCCGGTACCCATTTTGCCTTCCCCTACCGGCGTGGGCACTCTGGAGCCTGTGGGCGACGATCTGCGGGAGGTCTACCAGACCTTCGACCTGGCGCTGCGTATCGGCGAGGTGGTGCTGTCCAGCGGGGCGGCGGCCGGCGACGCCGCCGCCAGCATGATGGCGGTCACGTCCGCGGGAGGACTGCGCGAGGCCGACATCAGCGTCACGTTCACCGAGCTCTCGATCTCGTGGCAGCCCTCGCCGTACTCGCCGCCGGAGACCCACATCCGCAACGTGAAGTTCCGGGGGCTGAACTACGAGCGGCTCACAGCGGTCGACCATCTCGTCCGCGAGATCGTGGCCGGCCGGACGCTGGTGGAGGACGCGCGCAAGCAGCTCGACCAGATCGTCTCCGCGCCCTACCCCTACCCGCGGTGGGCCTCCACGCTCGGCTGGGGCGTGATGGCGGCCGGCATCGGCCTGCTGATCGGCGGCGACTGGCTGGTGATGGCCACGGCGTTCGTCTCGGCCATGGTCATCGACGCCCTCAACCGGATGCTCACCCGGAGGCGGATCCCGGCCTTCTACCAGCAGGTGCTCGGCGGGTTCCTGGCGACGATGGGTGCCCTGGGCCTGTCGTTCGTGGCCGAGAACACCAACGCCTCGCAGGTGGTGGCCGCAGGCATCATCGTGCTGCTGGCCGGGATCGCGTTCGTCGGCGCCGTGCAGGACGCGGTGACCGGCTACTACATCACCGCGACCGCCCGCAGCTTCGAGGCGATGCTGCTCACCGGCGGCATCATCGGCGGTGTCACGGCCGGACTGGCGCTGGCCGACCGCTTCGGCATCGCGCTGGCGGTGGCGCCGTACCAGAGCCGCGGCCTGGGCTACCTGCCGATCGCCATCGCCGGGGCGTCGATCGCGGCGGCCGGTTTCGTGTTCGCCTGCTACGCGCCCAAGCGGGCCATCCTCGCAGCCGTGCTGATGGGCGCCCTGGGGCAGGTCGGCTACCGGCTGGGCGCCGAGGCCGACCTCGGCATCGCGTGGGGCACGGGTGTGGCAGCGGTGCTGATCGGCGTGGTCGCCTACTCCGTCGCCGGGCGCGCACGCATCCCCCCGCTGGTCGTGGTCGTCTCCGGCATGACCCCGCTGCTGCCCGGCGGGTCCATCTACCGCGGCCTGTACAAGATGTCCGAGGGCGACATCCTCGGGCTGTCGAGCCTGGTCGGCGCCGTGGTGATCGCGGTCGCGCTGGCCGCCGGCGTGATCCTGGGCGAGTACGGCGCGCAGCCGCTCAAGCGTGAGGCGCGCCGGCTCGAGACCAAGATGTCCGGGCCGCGGATGGTGGGCCCGGTGCGGGTACGGCGGACCCGGCGCAGCGACCGCGAGCGGCGTGCCCGTGAGCGCGCCAAGCGGCGCAGCGACGCGACGGCGGGCTGAGGCCCCTTCCCCGCGGCTGGGAGTATGGGCGCATGGCCTTCCTGATGCGGGTGGAGCTGCCCGACGTGCCCGGCTCGCTGGGTGCCCTGGCGACGGCCATGGGCACGGTCGGCGCCGACATCGAGGCGATCGAGATCGTCGAGCACGGGGTCGACGGCCGCGCGGTCGACGACGTGCTGCTGCAGCTGCCCGCGGGTGTGCTGCCGGACATGGTTGTCTCGGCCTGCCAGAAGCTGGAGGGCGTCGACGTGGTCTGGTTCTCCCGCTACGCCGCGGGCGCCAACCTGCACCTGGACCTGGAGGCGGTCGAGACGCTGACCCAGGAACCGGAGCGGGCGCTGGCCCGGCTGGTCGAGCTGGTGCCGGTGGTGTTCCGGTCCGACTGGGCGATGACCGTGCAGCGCGAGGGCGACCGTGTGGAGGTGGTCGAACACACCTCGGCCGCGCCGGTGGTCAGCGGCGTCAGCCACGGGTGGCTGCCGATGGCCCGGGCCCACCGGCTCGACCCTCCTGCCGGCGTCGAGGCGTGGGAGTCGGCGGTGCTGATCGGCGTACCCGTCGGGTCAGGGGAGCGTGCGCTGGTCGCCGGGCGGCGCGGGGGGCCGGAGTTCCTCGACTCCGAGATCGCCCGCCTGGCTCACCTGGCCGCGTTGGCGGTGTCGATCGTGGAGTCGGTGGAGCCGGCCGGCGCGTGATCGCCCTCGGCCGGCACGTGTGCGGCGAACGAGCGGCCGAGCGCGTCCACCTCGCGCTCGAGCTGGGGCACGTGCGTGGCCAGCCGCGAGCGCATCAGCCGCAGCGCCAGCGGTGAGGAGATGAGCGCGCGCGCCACGTTGGCCACCACGACCGAGCGTGGCACGTAGACGCGGGAGGTGCGGCGGGCGATGCCCTCGGCGATCAGCCGGGCGCACTCCTCGACCGAGGTGGTCGCGTTCGCGGGCCAGGGAAGCGTCTTGCGGGTCTCGCGGAACGCGCCGAGGTCACGCTCGGCGCCGCGCACCATGTCGGTGTCGATCCACGACGGGTGGCAGACGCCGACGTCGACGCCGAGGTGCGCCACCTCCTGGCGCAGCGCGAGCCCGAGCGCCTCGGCCCCGGCCTTGCTCGCGTTGTAGGCCGCGAGCCCGCCCAGCGGGGTGAACGCGGCCAGCGACGCGACCACCAGCACGTATCCACGGCGCTCGATCACGTGCGGCAGGGCGGCGTGGACGGTGCGGAAGACGCCGGTGAGGTTGACGTCGACGGTGCGGGCGAAGGCCTCGGGGTCGATCTGGCGCACCGTGCCGTAGGAGGCGACACCGGCGTTCGCGACCACGACGTCGATGCCGCCGAAGCGCTCGGCCGCCCGGCGTACGGCCTCGTCCAGGTCGGCCTGGGAGGTCACGTCGGCCTCGAACCACGCGGCGTCCGCACCGGCCTCGCCGAGCTCCGTGCACAGGCTTCGCATCAGGTCCGGCTCGAGTCCGACCAGGGCCAGCCGGGCGCCGCGGCCGGCGAGCACGCGGGCGGTCTGCGCGCCGATGCCCCGCGCGGCTCCGGTGACCAGCACGACCTTGCCGTGGACGTCGTATCGCTGTCGCATGGACCGACCGTAGTCGTACCAGCGGTATGCCGACTAGGTGCTCCCGCTCACACGCGCCACGCGACGGCGGGCATAGGCTCCGCTGCATGGCTGAGCAGGTTGAGCAGCAGGTGTCGGAGATCTTCGACCCGCAGGCGTGGCGGCCGGTGGTCGGCTTCGAGGACCTGACCGACCTGACCTACCACCGGGCAGTCGACCAGGGCACGGTGCGGGTCGCGTTCCACCGGCCCGACGTGCGCAACGCGTTCCGGCCGCACACGGTCGACGAGCTGTACCGCGTGCTCGAGCACGCCCGCACCTCGGCCGATGTGGGATGTGTGCTGCTGACCGGCAACGGGCCGTCGGCGCGTGACGGCGGCTGGGCGTTCTGCTCCGGTGGTGACCAGCGGATCCGCGGGCGGGTCGGCTACCAGTACGCCGAGGGCGACACCGCCGACACGGTCGACAAGGCCCGGCTCGGGCGGCTGCACATCCTGGAGTGCCAGCGGCTGATCCGGTTCATGCCCAAGGTCGTCATCTGCGTCGTGCCGGGCTGGGCGGCCGGCGGCGGACACTCGCTGCACGTCGTGTGCGACCTGACGCTGGCCTCCGCCGAGCACGCGCGGTTCAAGCAGACCGACGCCGACGTGGCGTCGTTCGACGGCGGCTTCGGGTCGGCGTACCTCGCCCGACAGGTCGGGCAGAAGTTCGCCCGCGAGATCTTCTTCCTCGGCGACGAGTACGACGCGCAGGCCGCGCACCGGATGGGCATGGTCAACGCCGTCGTCCCCCACGCCGAGCTCGAGGCGACGGCGCTTGCGTGGGCCGGCAAGGTCAACGGCAAGTCGCCGACCGCGCAGCGGATGCTGAAGTACTCGTTCAACCTCATCGACGACGGCCTGGTCGGCCAGCAGATCTTCGCCGGGGAGACCACCCGGCTGGCCTACATGACCGACGAGGCCGCGGAGGGCCGCGACGCGTTCCTGGAGAAGCGTGCCCCCGACTGGTCGGACTTCCCGCACTACTACTGACCGGCCGACCCGGTCGCCGTTCGGCGCCCCGGGTGCCCTAGGTTGCCCGCGTGAGGATCGCTGTCGTCAGGGAGACCCGACCCGGGGAGCACCGGGTCGCGCTGGTCCCCGACCTGGTCGGAAAGCTGACGGCGCTGGGCTACGAGGTGGCGGTGGAGCCGGGTGCGGGAGCGGGCGCCGACAGCGCCGACGAGGTCTACCGCGACGCCGGCGCCGCCGTGGACGCCGACGCCGTGCGCGGTGCCGAGGTGGTGGTGTCGGTGCAGCCGCTGACCGCGGAGCGGCTCGCGGCGCTGCCGGCCGGCACCGCGACCGTGTCGTTCCTGCCGGTGGCGCAGTCGCCGGACCTGGTGGCGGCGGCCCGCGACGCGCGTGTGACCACGTTCGCGATGGAGCGGGTGCCGCGGATCTCCCGCGCGCAGTCGATGGACGCGCTGTCCTCGCAGGCACTGGTGGCGGGCTACCGGGCATGCATCATCGCCGCCGAGCGGCTGCGCCGGTTCCTGCCGCTGAACATGACCGCCGCGGGTACGGTCCCGCCCGCCGAGGTCCTGGTGCTGGGCGCGGGCGTGGCCGGGCTGCAGGCGATCGCCACCGCCAAGCGCCTGGGCGCCGTGGTGCGCGCGTACGACGTGCGCGCCGCGGCCGCCGAGGAGATCGCGTCGATGGGCGCGAAGCCGATCGAGCTCGACCTGGAGACGCTGGAGGGAGCCGGCGGCTACGCCCGCGAGATGACCGAGGACCGCGCGGCACGCCAGCGCGAGCTCCTCACGCCCTACGTCGCCGCGGCCGATGCGCTGATCACCACCGCCGCCGTACCCGGCCGCGCGGCTCCGATGCTGGTGACCCGCGCGATGGTGGAGCGGATGCGGCCCGGATCGGTGGTCGTCGACCTCGCCGCCGAGTCCGGCGGCAACGTGGAGGGCGCGGTCGCCGGCGAGGAGATGACGGTCGGCAACGCGCTGGTGCACGGCGCGGCGAACGTGCCGAGCCAGATGGCCGGCCCGGCCAGCCGGCTGTACGCGCAGAACGTCGTCAACCTGGTCACGCTGATGACGGCCGACGGGGCGTTCGCGCCCGACTTCGACGACGAGGTGGTCGTCGGCTGCTGCGTCACCCACGACGGCAAGGACCGCACCCAGGGGGCAGAGGGGGCACAGTCATGAGCGAAGAGATCGCGCTGCTGACGATCTTCGTGCTGAGCATCTTCACCGGGGTCGAGGTCATCTCCAAGGTGTCCTCGACCCTGCACACACCGCTGATGTCGGGCGCCAACGCCATCCACGGCGTGATCCTCGTCGGGGCCGTCATCGTCACCGGCCAGGCGCACACGACCGCGGCCCTGGTGATCGGGCTGGTGGCGGTGGTGCTCGCCACCGTGAACATGGTCGGCGGGTTCGTGGTCACCGACCGGATGCTGCAGATGTTCCGGTCGCCCAGGAAGGCACAGCAGGCACACCCCGGTGCGGGAGACTCGGAGCCGCGGGCATGAGCGCCGGGGTCCAGCTGGGCTACCTGCTGGCGGCGGTGTGCTTCATCGTCGCGCTCAAGGGGCTGTCGTCACCGCGCACCGCCCGCGGCGGCAACCTGGTCGGGGCCGCCGGTGCGGTGCTGGCCTGCCTGATCACGTTCGTCGCCTACGACCTCGGCAGCTCAGGCAACCTCGTGCTGATCCTGCTGGCCGTCGCGGTGGGCACCGTCGTTGGCGTGGCCGGTGCCCAGCGGGTGCAGATGACGCAGATGCCGCAGCTGGTGGCGCTGTTCAACGGCGTCGGCGGCGGTGCTGCCGCGCTGGTCGCGCTGCTGGAGCTGGACGAGCTGGCCGTGCAGGACCAGCCCGGCCTGGTCGCGCTGGTCGCCACCGCGTTCACCGTGCTCGTCGGCGCGGTCAGCTTCTCCGGGTCGCTGGTGACCTTCGCCAAGCTGCAGGAGCTGATGACCACCCGGCCGGTGGTGTTCCCCGGGCTGCCGGTGCTGTTCGCGCTCGCGCTGCTTGCGGGCGTCGCGCTCGCGGTCGTGCTCGTCGTGTCGCCGGGCAACGTCGTCGGCGTCGTGCTGTGCCTGCTGGGCCTGCTGCTCGGCGTACTGCTGGTGCTGCCGGTGGGTGGTGCCGACGTGCCGATCGTGATCTCGCTGCTGAACGCGTTCACCGGCCTGACCGTGGCCGCGGGGGGCTACGTGCTCGGCAACACGCTGCTGCTGGTGGCCGGCACGCTCGTCGGCGCGTCCGGCACGTTCCTGACCAAGCTGATGGCCGAGGCGATGGGCCGGTCGCTGTTCAACACGCTGTTCGGCGCGCTGAGGGGTGGCTCGACGCTGGGCGCCTCGGAGGTCAGCGACCGTCCGGTGCGCTCTGCCGGCGCCGACGACATCGCGATCCTGCTCGGCTACGCGCAGCGGGTCATCATCGTGCCCGGCTACGGGCTGGCGGTGGCGCAGGCGCAGCACACGCTGCGCGACCTCGTCGACATCCTCGCCGCGCGCGACATCCGGGTCGACTACGCCATCCACCCGGTCGCCGGCCGGATGCCCGGCCACATGAACGTGCTGCTGGCCGAGGCGCAGGTGCCCTACGAGCAGCTGCGCGAGATGGACGAGATCAACGGCGACTTCAAGCAGACCGACGTGGTGCTGGTCGTGGGCGCCAACGACGTGGTCAACCCGGCGGCCCGCACCTCGCCGGGTGCGCCGATCTACGGCATGCCGATCCTCAACGCCGACCACGCCCGCCAGGTCGTGTTCCTCAAGCGGTCCATGCGGCCCGGTTTCGCCGGCATCGAGAACGAGCTGCTCTTCGACCCCAAGACCACGCTGCTGTTCGGCGACGCCCGCGAGTCGCTGTCCAAGCTGCTGGGCGCGGTGAAGAGCCTCTGACCGCCGCCGGCCGGTGCCGTCTGCGCTCATGAGACGCAGCACACACGGCGGATTCCGGGTGCACAAGTGTTCACTAAGCCGATTCTGGCCTACGCTGGGCGACCTAGGGAGGGTCCAGTCCACTGGTTGGAGGACCTGATGATGGACAAGAAGAAGTACGACGAGCCCGAGGCGAAGGAAGACACCAAGGCCCGGGCGATCGCCATGCTCGCGCTCGCACTCGCCGTCGTTCTCGGCCTGGTGCTGGTGGCGACCGGGGCCATCCAGATCCAGTGACCCCGTGACCCGCCGATCCCTCGGCGGCGTCAGCCGGCGATGCCGTAGAGCCGGTCGCCGGCGTCGCCGAGGCCCGGCACGATGTAGCCCTTCGCGTTCAGCCGCTCGTCCAGGGCCGCCGTCACCACGGTGAACGGCCGGCTGAAGTCGGCCAGGCTGCGCTTCAGCAGCTCGACCCCCTCCGGAGCCGCCAGCAGGCAGATCGCCGTGATGTCGTCGGCCCCGCGGTCGACGAGGAAGCGCGCCGCCGCCGCCAGCGTGCCGCCGGTGGCCAGCATCGGGTCGAGCACGTAGCACTGCCGGCCCGAGAGGTCGTCGGGCAGCCGCTCGGCGTACGTGGAGGCACGCAGCGTCTCCTCGTCGCGGATCATGCCGAGGAAACCCACCTCCGCCGTCGGCAGCAGTCGCATCATCCCCTCGAGCATCCCCAGCCCCGCGCGCAGGATCGGCACCACCAGTGGCTTCGGCGGGGCGAGCAGCACGCCCTCGGTCTCGGCGACCGGCGTGGTGACCGTGTAGGGCTCGGTGCGCACGTCGCGCGTCGCCTCGTAGGCCAGCAGGGTGACCAGCTCCTCGGCCAGCCGGCGGAACGTCGGTGAGTCGGTCTCCACGTCCCGGAGCACGGTCAGCTTGTGGGCGATCAGCGGGTGGTCGGCGACGTGAATACGCATAGCCATGAACGCTACACATCTGCGACGATGCACAGCAGGAGCCGAACCCGGCCCCGGGCAGACGGCCGCCGTAAGCGGCTCGACCTTGTGGAACGGAGGGGCGATGGCAGACGAGCTGGACGCTGGTGTCGACTTCGCGGTCGTCGCCTACCGCGAGGAGGGTGAGTGGCAGGTCGTCCCGCTGCCCCCGCACGCCGGCACCGACCTCGAGGTGCTCATCCACGCGCTGCGGCAGTCGCCCGGCGACGCGGGCTCGCTGGGCATGGTGTCCATCGACGAGGACTTCTTCGTGCTGGCCCGGGTGCAAGGCGAGACCGTGCGGCTGCTGCTCTCCGACATCACCGCGGCCACCGAGTGGCCGTTGGCCCGCGACGTGGTCAACCGTCTCGAGCTGCCGGTGCCCGACGAGGACGAGGACGCGCTGCAGCCGGCCGGCGACATGCAGATCCTGGCCGACCTGGGCTGCTCGGCGATGGACCTCGCGGTGCTGTGCGACGAGGACGAGCTCTACCCCGACGAGATGCTCGAGGACATCGCCTCCCGCGCCGGCTTCGCTCCGGAGTACCAGTCCGCGCTCGAGACCGTCGGCAGCTGACGCGCCCCGACCTGCGTTGACGAGTCTGCGGCGGGCGACGTGACCGCCGTACCCACGCCCGTGCGGCGGCGGTGGGCCGACCCGATGCGGGCGGCGCTGCGCGAGGCCCGGCA
>JALZDI010000028.1 GCA_030862655.1 Actinomycetota bacterium
CGGCCGCCACCACGAACAGCTCGGCGTCGGCGCCGCGGGGCACCAGTGACTTCACCCCGTCGAGGACGAACCCGCCCCGGGTGCGACGGGCAGTCGTGCGCAGGTGGAAGGGGTCGAACAGCGCGCGTGGCTCCATGACGGCCAGTGCCGCGGCGGGCACCTGCTCGCCGGTGAACGCCGGCAGGTACGCCGCCTGCTGCTGCTCGTCGCCCCACAGCGAAACCGCGGTGCTCACCGCGGATGGGGCCAGGCAGGCCACCGACAGGCCCATGTCGCCACGCGCCATCGCCTCGGCCACCAGCACGGCGGTCGTCGTGGACCGCTCGCTGACGATGCCGCCGAGGTCCTCGGGCACCTCCATCAGCGTCAGGCCCAGCTCGTTGCTCTGGGAGAGGATCTCCGCCGGGGTCGCGCAGGCCTCGTCGGCCTCGGCGGCGGCCGGGCGCAGCACCTCGTCGGCGAACTCCGACACGACGCCGACCATCATCTTCTGGTCCTCGGTCGGCGTCAGGTCGAAGCGGCCGGTGGAGCGAGCGGCCGGCAGCCGGGCCGGCTTCTTGCGCGCGGCCGGCCCGACCGGGAAGCCACGGCTGATCGCGCCCAGGGTGCGGAAGCCGGTCCTGGTCGCCTCGAACACCACCCGCTCGGTGGGCCTGCGCAGCCCGAAGCGGTCCAGCGCGCGGACGCCGGCGAGCTTGTTCATCATCGCCACTCCGACGCCGAGCGCGTCACGCCCGCGCGGCCGTCGTGCGGTGGCGCCGGCGGCCCTGACGGGCGGCGCCGCGCCGTTGTCCGTGGGCATGGGAGATCCCTGTCTGTCGTCGGTCGCGTCGCACAAATGTAACTCGGAGTTACACCCGGGTGCACGGGCCCCCGGACGTGGTCTCGCTCACGCTCCGCACCGGGCTCGGGCCGGACGTCGTCAGGCCAGGCCCTCCTGGGTGAGGAACTGCTCGGCGACCGCCTCGATCGGCTCCTTGTCGACGTCGACCCGCTTGACCATCTGGGTGAGCCCCTCTGTGGTGAGCCGCTCCTGCACGGAGTTCAGCGTCCGCGCGACCTGCTCGCCGTCGGGGATGTCGTCGCGCACGACGGGCACGATGTTGCCGGGCGGGATGATGTTCTTCGGGTCCTCGAGCACGACGAGGTCCTCCTCCTCTATCACGCTCTGGGTGGTGAAGAAGTTCGACACCTGGATGTCGCCGCTGAGCAGCGCCTTCTCCGACAGCGGGCCGCCGGGGTCCAGCGTCTTGAAGCTCTTGAAGTGCACGCCGTACTCCTCCTCCATGCCGGCCACGCCGGAGTGCCGCGTCTTGAACTCCGGGCCGCCACCGACGACGAGCTGGTCGGCTACCGGCGCCAGGTCGCCGATGCTCTGCAGGTCGTACTTCTGCGCGGTCTCCTGGGTCACCACGAAGGCGTCCTCGTCGGTCGCCGGCGACACCTGCAGCAGCTTCAGCTCCGGTGGCAGCGTCTGCACCAGCTTCTGCCGCACCGCGTCGACACCGGCGCCGGTGGCGGGCCCGCCGTAGTACTCCAGCAGGTAGCCGAGATACTCCGGCAGCACGTTGATCGAGGGGTTGTCGCCCTCGATCGACTTCATGTAAGCCTCGCGCGCGCCGATGTTGAACTGCCGCTCGACCTCCACGCCCTCCGCCTCCAGCGCCTGGGCGTAGATCTCCCCCAGCAGCGCGCTCTCGGTGAAGTTGGCCGAGCCGACCACCACCGAGTCCAGCTGAGACTCCGAGGCACCCACCAGACCACAGCCGGTGAGACCGGCGACGCCGGCCACGGCGGCGACGAGAGCCACGGCGCAGCGGCGAAGCATTCGCAGCGGCGCGGGTTGCGTTACGGTCACACTTGCCTCCTACGGCGGGTACGGCGGTCAGGCCCGTGAGCGCGTGACTTTACGCCCACCGACTCCCGGCGACACGACGACGCGCGTGAGCGCGGCGAACAGCAGGTCGAAGGCGATCGCCAGCGCCGCGACCAGCAGCGCGGCCAGCATCGCCTGCGGGTACTCGAAGCGGGCGATGCTGTCGAACAGCGGACGGCCCAGCCCGCCCAGGGCGACGAACGCGGCGATCGTCGCGGTACTCACGATCTGCAGCGCGGCCGCGCGCAGCCCGGAGATGATCAGCGGCAGCGCGATCGGCACCTCGACGCCCCACAGCACCTCGCGCTCGGTCATGCCCATCCCGCGCGCGGCGTCCACCGCGTCGGGGTCGACGTTGCGGATGCCGGCGTAGGTGGACGCGAGGATCGGCGGGACACCCAGGATCACCAGCACCAGCAGCACCGGCCCCAGGCCGATGCCGATCTCGAGCGCGGCCAGGATCAGCACGCCCAGCACCGGCAGGGCGCGCGCGGAGTTGCCGAGGTTGAGCGCCAGGAACGAGCCGCGGTTGGTGTGGCCGATCAACAGCCCCGCGGGCAGCGCGACCAGGGCGGCGAGCCCGAGCGCCAGGCCGGTGTAGCCGATGTGCTCGACGATCCGGCTGAGCAGACCGCCCGCGCCCGTCCAGGTGGCCGGGTCGCCGGCGTGGTCGAGGAAACCCACGACGATGTTGTCCTCGCGCATCGGGATGCTCATCGGGCCGCCCTCACCCGCACCCAGGGGGTGAGCCAGCGCTGGCCGAGCACCAGCAGCGCGTCGAGCGTGAGCGCGAGCAGCACCGACAGCACCAGGCCCACCACGATCGGCCTGCTGTCGTCGCTGCGGAGGCCGACCACGAACAGGTCGCCCAGACCACCGATGCCGATCAGCGCACCGACGCTGACCATGCTCACGTTCGTCACCGTCACCACGCGCAGCCCGGCGGTGATCACCGGCACCGCCACCGGCAGCTCCACCGACAGCAGCCGTCCGAGACGTCCGTAGCCCACCGCGGTGGCCGAGAGCCGCACGTCCTCGGGCACCGCCTCGAGCCCGTCGATGACGTTGCGGACGAGCAGGGCGGTCGAGTAGATCGTCAGGGCGACGATGATGTTGGTCAGGCTCAGGATCTGGTAGCCGAACACCAGCGGCAGCACGATGAACAGCGCGATCGAGGGCACCGAGTAGGCGACCCCGCCCATCGACAGCAGCACCGAGGTGCGCACCGGCCGGCGCGCCGCCCACCATCCCAGCGGCAGCGAGCACGCCAGCGCCAGCACCACCGGCACCACCGACATCACCACGTGGTCGCTCAGCGACTCCATGATCGTGTCGCCGCTCTGCCCGACGTACTCGACGAGCGCGTTCACGCCTGCCCCGTCGCCTGGTCCGCGCGCTGGTGCTCGGCCCGACGGACGGCCTCCAGCACGTCGGCGTGCTCGATGACCCCGACCGGGCGGCCGTGCTCGTCGACGACCACCGCTCGGCCGTCGGGCGCGGTGAGCGTGGCGTCCAGGGCCGCCTTCAACGGACCGCCGCGCCGATAGGGGTAGGAGGTGTCCAGGCTGCCGGCGGCCTCGGGCAGGGGCTGGACCTGCAGGTCGTCGGGGGCCACGAACGACAGCGCCCGGTATCCCCGGTCGCGGCCGATGAACCCGGCGACGAAGTCGTCCCCGGGCCGGGCCAGCAGGTCGACCGGAGTGTCCATCTGCGCCAGGGTCCCGCCGACCCGCAGCACCACGATGTTGTCACCGAGCTTGATCGCCTCGTCGATGTCGTGGGTGACGAACACGATCGTCTTGGCCAGCTCGGCCTGCAGCCGCAGGAACTCGTCCTGCAGCTGCGCGCGGACGACGGGGTCGACGGCGCTGAACGGCTCGTCCATGAGCATGATCGGCGGGTCGGCGGCCAGCGCCCGGGCCACCCCGACCCGTTGCTGCTGCCCGCCGGACAGCTGCGCGGGGTAGCGGTCGGCGTACTGCCGTTCCAGGCCTACCTGCTCGATGAGCTGCATCGCCCGCTCGCGAGCGCGCTGCCGCGACCAGCCCAGCAGCCTGGGCACGGTGGCGATGTTGTCGACCACGGTCTTGTGCGGGAACAGGCCGGCATGCTGGATCACGTAGCCGATCCCCCGCCGCAGAGGCACCGCGTCGAGGGTCTGGATGTCCTGGTCGTCGACGAGGATCTGCCCGTCGCTGGGGTCGATCATCCGGTTGATCATCCGCAGCGACGTGGTCTTGCCGCACCCGGACGGGCCGACGAGCACGGTGATCTGGTGGCTGGGCGCGACCAGGCTGAGGTCGTCGACGGCTACCGGGCCGTCCCCGCCGCCTGCGTCGGCAAAGCGCTTCGTCACGTGGCGGAACTCGATCACAGGCGTCCCCAGCCGGTCGTCGACAGTGCTCTGATCGTAGTCGTCGGGTGGACCGTAGGGTGTGGACGTCCACCCTGTGCGCGAAGGAGTGTCGCCCCGATGTCCGACGAACGCCGTACCTCGTTGATCATCGACGTGCTGGTGGAGGCGTTCGAGCCGCTCATGCGCGCCGACCCGGACGGCTTCCGCACCAAGTTCCGCAAGATGGCCGCCGACCCCTTCGCGTTCTACCGCGGCAGCGCCTGCCTGTTCTATGCCGACATGGCCGGCCTCGACGACCCGTGGGCCGACGAGCGCACCTCGCGCATCTGGATCCACGGCGACCTGCACGCCGAGAACTTCGGCACCTACATGAACAGCGAGGGCACGCTGGTCTTCGACGTCAACGACTTCGACGAGGCCTATGTCGGTCACTTCTCCTGGGACCTGCGGCGGTTCGTCGCCAGCCTGGCGCTGATGGGCTGGCAGAAGGCGCTGCCCGACCAAAGCGTGCGGCGCCTCGCCCGGCGCTACCTCGAGAGCTACGTCGAGCAGGTGCGGCACTACGTGAAGTCGGAGTCCGACGACGACTTCGCGCTGCGGCTGGACAACACCACCGGGGCCATCCACGAGATCCTGCAGCAGGCCAAGCTCTCGACGCGCGTCGGCCTGCTGAACAAGATGACCGAGGTCCGCGACCGTGAGCGTCGCTTCGCCGACAGCCGCACCGCGCGCCGGCTCGACGACCACGAGCGCGAGAAGGTCCTCGCCGCGTTCCGTGGCTACCTCGATACGATCCCCGAGCACAAGAAGCACTCCCGCGACGTGTTCTACGACGTCAAGGACGTGGTCGGCCGGTCCGGCTTCGGGATCGGCAGCGCCGGCCTGCCGGCGTACAACGTGCTCATCGAGGGCCACAACCAGGCGCTGGAGAACGACGTCGTGCTGTCGATGAAGCTGGGCAACATCGCCGCCCCGAGCCGGGTGGTCACCGACGAGCGGGTGCAGGGCTACTTCGAGCACGACGGCCACCGCACGGTGATCAGCCAGCGGGCGCTGCAGGCGCACGCCGACCCCTACGCCGGCTACACCACGCTCGACGGTGGTGGGTTCGTGGTCAGCCAGCTCTCGCCGTACGAGTCGGATCTGGAGTGGGACAACATCACCGAGCCGGACGAGATCGCGCCGGTTCTGGACGACCTCGGCCGAGCCACCGCGAAGATCCACTGCGCCTCGGACGAGGACAGCGAGCAGAGCCTGGTGGACTTCCAGACCGAGGACGCGATCGCCGCGGCCATCGAGGGACGCGTGGACGAGTTCATCGACGAGATCGTGGAGTTCGGCGTCGAGTACGCCCGCACCGCCCGGGCCGACCACGCGCTGTTCGTCGACGCGTTCCGTGAAGGCGCCATCGCCGACCTCTCCGCCACCTGATGACCGAGGACCAGGCGTCGCCGCCGGCCCTGCCCGAGGGCGGCAGTCCCCGCGAGATCACCCGCTGGGGAGAGCCCGTGATGCACCGGGCGCTGCGCGAGGTGGAGGAGTACGACGACGACCTGCGGCGGCTGGTCGCCGACATGGTCGCCACCATGCGTGCCGCCGACGGCGTGGGCCTGGCCGCCAACCAGATCGGCGTCGACCTGCGGGTGTTCGTGTTCGACTGCCCCGACAAGGACGGCGTCCACCACCAGGGCGTCGTGTGCAACCCCGTGCTGGAGCTGCCCGAGGGCCGCGACCGCAGCCTCGACGAGGACGACGAGGGCTGCCTCTCGTTGCCCGGCGCGTTCGTGCCCTGCGCCCGGCCCGACTTCGCCACGGTGCGGGGGACGGACGAGAACGGCCGGCCGGTCGAGTACTCCGGCGACGGGCTGCTGGCCCGCTGCCTGCAGCACGAGACCGACCACGTGCACGGCATGGTCTTCGCGGACCGGCTCGCCCGGCGGGCCCGCAAGAAGCTTCTCGGCGACGCGGAGAAGAACGCTGCGTACTTCCCACCTGGGTGGCCTCTGCCCACCGGGTAGCCTGGGGGTGTGGGCAGGCGGTGGATGCGTTCCCCGCCGCTGCGGTGGCGGGTCTTCGTGCTGCTCGCAGGTCTGGCCGCCCTGCTCATCGTCGACGCGGTGCTGGCCGCGCAGACCAACATCCGGCTCGAGGCCGAGCAGCAGACCGTGTCCGAGCTGCGGCCCATCGAGGAGGTCCCGGAGCGGCTGCTGTTCGGGCTGGAGGCGCAGCAGAACTCCGTGCGCGGCTTCGCCCTGACCGGCGACCCGGAGCTGCTCGCGGGCTACGCGGGCCACCAGCGCGTGGAGGGTCGGGCGGCGCGCATGCTGCGCGACCAGCTGCGGGGCCGGCCCGACCTGATGGCCCACCTCAACGGCGTGCTGGCCACCGCCCAGGAGTGGCACCGGCGGGTCGCCGAGCCGGTCATCCGGGCCACCCGGCAGGGCGACCGGCAGGAGGCCGTCCGGCTGGTCAGCAACATCGACGCCCCGCTGTTCGACCGGCTGCGCACGGACTCCAACGCGCTGGCACGCGCCGTCGACGTCCAGCTCAGGACCACGCAGCAGGAGGCTGCGGCCACCGGGGAGCGGCTGCGCGAGCAGCTCGTGGTGAGCTCCGCACTCGGCATGGGGCTGCTGCTGGTCTCCGGCCTGCTGATCCGGCACTGGCTCACCCGGCCGGTCGCACAGCTCTCCCGGGACGTACGCCGGGTCGCCGACGGTCACCTGGAGCAGCCGATCGCCGGCACCGGCCCCGTCGAGTTCCTGCAGCTGGGCGACGACATCGAGGTCATGCGGCGGCGGATCCTCGACGAGCTGGCGGACAGCCGCCGGGCCGTCGAGGGCCTGGAGCAGAACGCGCCGCTGGTGCTGCGCCTGCGCTCGGAGCTGGTCAGCCCGCCGGCCAGCCTGCCGGAGGGGCTGCAGATGGCCACCCGCTTCGAGCCGGCGGAGGGCGTGCTGGCCGGTGACTGGATGGCCACCATCCGCCTGGACCGGGACCGCGTCGGCGTGATCGTGCTCGACGTGTCCGGTCACGGCCCCGAGGCCGGCCTGCGGGCGCTGTGGCTCAAGCATCTGCTCGTACCCGCGCTGCACCTCGAGCTCGACCCCGCGGACGCCCTGCACTGGGTGGCGGGGCAGATCGGCGACACCGGGGAGTGGTTCGCCACCTGCGTGATCGTCGAGATCAACGCCGTCACCGGCCAGTGCCTGTACGCCAACGCGGGCCATCCCCCGGCCCTGGTGCTGCGGGGTGACGGCATCGAGGAGCTGCCGCCCACCGGGCCCCTGTTCAACGACATGCCGGGGTTCCGGTGGGAGACCGTGGAGACCACGCTCGGCGAGGGGGACGTGCTCGTGGTCTACACCGACGGCATCCTCGAGGCCCGCAGCGGCGCGGGTGAGGAGTTCGGCGAGGAGCGCCTGTGCGCGTCCCTCGACGGCACGTCGGGTCTCGACGTCGACCGGATCGCCAGCCGGGTCATGGACCGGGTGCACGACTTCGGCGGCCGGCTCGTCGACGACGCCACGCTGGTCCTGACCACCCGGCCCCGGGTCACCAGTGACCTGGCCGCCCCGCCCCAGCCTCGCAGCAGGGCGACCGCCTGGCGGGACTAGCGCGGCTGTCCGCACGCTCCGCGCGCGGACAGCACGTAGCAGGCGACCGCCGCGGCCGCGGCGATGTTGAGCGAGTCGACCCCCGGCGCCATCGGGATCTGTGCCCGCACGTCGGCCGACGCGAGCCACCGGTGCGACAGCCCGTGCCCCTCCGAGCCGAGCACCAGCGCCACCTGGTCGGCGTCGAGAGCCTTCTCCAGCGGCACGGCGTCGGGGGCGGGGGTGAGGGCGACCACCCGGAAGCCGTGCCGGCGCACCAGGTCGAGCCCGTCGTACCAGTCGTGCAGGCGCGCGTAGGGGATCGAGAACACCGCACCCATGCCGACCTTGACCGCGCGGCGGTACAGCGGGTCGGCGCAGCGGGGCGACAGCAGCACCGCGTCGACGCCGAGCGCCGCCGCCGTGCGGAAGACCGCACCCACGTTCGTGTGGTCGACGAGGTCCTCGAGCACGATGACGTCGCGGGCCTGCGCGAGCACGTCGTCGGCCGAGGGCAGCGGCCGGCGCTGCAGCGACGCCAGCGCGCCGCGGTGCACGTGGAAGCCGGTGACCGCCTCGGCCACCGGTTCGCTGACGACGTAGCACGGGGCGTCGGTGGCGTCGAGTACGTCGGTCAGCCCGTCCAGCCAGCGTGGAGCCATCACGAACGAGCGCACCGGGTGGCCGGCCTCGACGGCCCGCCGGACCACCTTCTCGCCCTCGGCGATGAACAGCCCGTGCTCGGCCTCCAGGCTCTTGCGCAGCGTGACGTCACGAAGGTCGACGTAGTCGGCCAGCCGCGGGTCGACCGGGTCGTCGATCTCGACCAGCCGGGCCATCTCAGCCGGGCCCTTGCCCGCCCTGGGCGACACCGACCACGTCGCCGACCACCACCACGGCAGGCGGCCGGATCCCCGCGGCGGCCACGTCGGCGCCGGCCTTCTGCAGGGTGGAGAACAGCGTCCGCTCCCCCGGCATCGACCCCTCCTGCACGACCGCCACCGGGGTGTCCTCGGAGCGCCCGTGCTCGAGCAGCGTCTGCGCGATCGCGCCCAGGTTGTCGATCGCCATCAGCAGGACCAGCGTGCCGCGCAGCCGCGCCAGCGCCGGCCACTCCACCAGCGACTCCGGGTGGCCCGGCGGGAGGTGGCCGGACACGACCGTGAACTCGTGCGCGACGCCGCGGTGGGTGACGGGAACGCCGGCCAGCGCGGGCACCGAGATCGCGCTGGTCACCCCGGGCACGACCCGCCAGGCGACCCCCGCCTCGGCGCAGGCGAGCGCCTCCTCGAAGCCGCGGCCGAAGACGAACGGGTCGCCGCCCTTGAACCGCACCACCCGCTTGCCGGCCCGGGCGCGCTCCACGATCATCCGGTTGATCTCCTCCTGCGCCGCCGCCCGCCCGCGGGGCAGCTTCGCGGCGTCGACCACCTCGACGTGGGCCGGTAGCTCGTCGAGCAGCGCCCGGGGCGCCAGCCGGTCGGCCACCACGACGTCGGCCTCGTGCAACGCCCGCCGTGCTGCCGAGGTGAGCAGCTCGGGGTCTCCGGGACCGCCGCCGACCAGCGTCACCCCCGGCGGGCTGTCGACCTGCCGGTCGGGACTGATGGTGCCGTCGTGCAGGGCGTCTACCACGGCATCGCGCAGAGCCGCGGAGCGACGCGGTGTGCGCCTGCCGAGTACGGCGATCGTGACGTCGCCGTGCCGTCCCACGGCCGGTGTCCAGGCGGTGGCGCGGGTCGCGTCGTCGCTGCGCACGCAGAACACCCGGCGCTGCTCGGCCTCGCGGCTGACCAGGTCGTTGGCGACGGGGTCGTCGGTCGCGGCGATGACGTACCACGCCTCGTCCAGGTCCGCCGGGCGGAACGTGCCCTCCCGCCAGCGGATCTCCCCCGACCTCGCCAGGCCCTCCAGCATCGGGCGCACCCGCGGCGAGACCACCAGCACGTCGGCGCCGGCCACCAGCAGGCCGGGCACCCGGCGCTGCGCGACGTGGCCCCCGCCCACGACGACGACCCGGCGGCCGTGCAGGAACAGTCCGGCCGGGTAGGGCGAGTGCTCGGGCGCGTTCACACCCGCTGCTCCTTGTCGGTCACGCCCGCCGAGTCGAAGGTGGCCATCTCGGCCAGCACACGGGCTGCCGACTGCAGCAGCGGCAGGGCGAGCACGGCGCCCGACCCCTCGCCGAGCCGCAGGTCGAGGTCGAGCAGCGGCCGCAGGCCGAGAGTGGACAACGCCACCGCGTGTCCCGGCTCGACGCTGCGGTGCCCCGCGAAGACGAAGTCGAGGACGTCCGGCGCCAGCCGCGCCGCCACCAGCGCCGCCGCGCCCGAGACCACGCCGTCGAGCACGACGGGCACCCGCGCGGCGGCCGCACCCAGCACCAGCCCGGCGGTCGCCGCGTGCTCGAGCCCGCCGACCGACGCCAGCGTCGCCAACGGGTCGCGCGGGTCTGCGGGGCGTTGGCGCAACGCCCGGCTCACCACGTCGACCTTGCGCTGCCAGGTCGGGTCGTCGACCCCGGTTCCTCGCCCCGTCACCTCGGCGACCGGGGCCCCGGTGAACGCGGCGACCAGGGCGGCGGAGGGGGTGGTGTTCGCGATCCCCATGTCGCCGGCGAGGAGGCATCGGCGCCCGTCCGCGACCAGGTCGCGAGCGACCGCGATGCCGGCCTCGACCGCTCGCTGCGCCTCCTCCACGGTGAGGGCCGGCTCGGCCGCCAGGTCGCGCGTGCCCCGCCGTACATTGCGGTCCAGCAGACCCGGCGAGGGTGCCAGGTCGGCCGCGACGCCGACGTCGACGACCAGCACGTCCGCACCCACCTGGCGGGCCAGGGC
>JALZDI010000194.1:0-2110 GCA_030862655.1 Actinomycetota bacterium
GGCCTGGGGTTCGTCGCCGGCGACGACGACACGCGCCTGTCCGACCTGGTCGGGGCCTGGTGCGACCCCGCCGTGTCGGCCGTGCTGTGCGCGCGGGGCGGCGACGGGGCGCCCCGGCTGCTCCGGCGGCTGCCCTGGGACCGGCTGGCGGCCGTCGGACCGCGCGTGTTCGCGGGCCTGTCCGACATCACCACGCTGCACCAGGCGTTCGCGTCCCACCTCGGCCTGGCGACGCTGTGGTCGCCGATGCCCGGCACGTCGGTGCTAGCCGGCGCGACGTCGACGTTGCCGGCCGAGCCGTGGTCCCGGCAGGGGCTGCTCGACGCGTTGTCCGCCAAGCCGTCGACGTCGGAGGTCGTGCTGACCGGGCAGCGGATGGGCACGACCGCCGGCGGCCTGGTCGAGGCGCCGCTGGTGGGCGGCACCGTCAGCCTGCTGGCGGCGATGGCGGGTACGCCGGGCGCCTTCCCGGCCACCGGCGCCATCGCGATCCTCGAGGACGTGAACGAGGAGCCCTACCGCGTCGAGCGGTTCCTCACCCAGCTTCGCCGGTCGGGCTTCTTCGACGGCGTGCTCGGCATCGCCTGCGGCGACTTCGTGGCGTGCGGCGACCCGACCCTGCTCCGCCGCGTGCTCGAGGACCGCCTCGGCGACCTCGGCGTGCCCGTCGTCCTCGGGCTGCCGTTCGGTCACGGTCCGCGGCAGGCGTCGCTGTGGCTGGGCCGCCCGGCGACCCTGGACGCGGGGCGCGCGACACTGCGCCAGCAACGCCCGGCGTGAGCCGCGCTGCCTGGCACGGACGACATGAGCACCCGCCCGCTCGGCAAGACCGATGACGGCGGCAGCCGGCCCGACATCAGCGTCTCGGTGCAGGAAGTGCGAAGGGGCGCGCGGCGCCGACTCAGCTGGCCTGGCTGACGCTGCTCATGTTGAAGTCGGGGATGCGCAGGGCCGGCATCGCGGTCCGCGGGAAGTAGTCGCCCCACTCCCGCGAGATCGTCGGCACCGTCGAGCCCGCCTCGCTGAACCGGCCCAACAGGTCGACCGGGCTCTCGTTGAAGCGGAAGTTGTTCACCGCCCCGGTGACCTCGCCGTTCTCGACCAGGTAGACCCCGTCACGGGTCAGCCCGGTGAGCAGCAGCGTCTGCGGGTCGACCTCGCGGATGTACCACATGCACGTCAGCAGCAGACCCCGTTCGGTGCGCGCGACCAGGTCGTCGACCGAACCCGCGCCGCCGTCGACGGACAGCGCGAGATTGTCCACGGCCGGCGTTACGGGCAGCGAGGTCAGCGCGGCGGAGTGCCGGGTCTGCAGAAGCGAGGCGAGCTCGCCGCCCCGTACCCAGTCGGTCGCGTGCACGGGCAGGCCGTTGTCGAAGACACTGAGCTCGGCGGTGGACTGCGGGGCCGTCACGAACGGGCTGCACTCAAGGCCGGGCAGCGTCGGGTCGGAGAACAGCCGCAGGTCGTGGGGGGACAGCGACTCGCCGACCCGGGTGCCGCCACCGGCACGGGAGAACACCGACCGCCCGTCGAAGGCGTCGCGTCCCGACGCGGACCAGTACAGGTAGATGAGCAGGTCGGCGACCGAGGTGGGCGGCAACAGCGTCTCGTAGCGTCCTGCCGGCAGGTCGACGGCGCGTTCGGCCCAGCCCAGCCGGCGGGCCAGCTCGTCGTCGAGGGCGAGCGCGTCGACGTCGCTGAAGTCTCGCGTCGCCTGGCCGACCCACGCCGACCGGGCGAGGTCGTCGGACTTCCCGGTCACGCCCACGTGCCCGGTGGGCTGCTCGTGTCGCAGCCGCAGCCCGGTCGTGGAGCCGAGGTAGGTGGTCGTCACGTCGTGCTCGACGTAGCCGTACAGCACCCGGCGGGCGTCCCGCGCGCGGGCGAACGCCTCGCCGAGGGCGGGGGCGAACGTGTCGAACACGGTGATGCTCGTGGTGCCGGGCGGGTCCTTCCAGTCCGCGGCCGTCTCGCCCTCGACCAGGGGCTGCGCGTCCTCGGCCGGTCCGGCGTCGGCGGCGGAGGTGTCGGCTGCGTGCACGAGGTCGGCCACCTGCTCGAAGGAGGCGGCACTGCCGGTCACCACCCCGGCCGCGGTGCCGGCGCC
>JALZDI010000194.1:2120-4666 GCA_030862655.1 Actinomycetota bacterium
GGTGGCCACGACGGTGACGGTGGCGTGGTGGATGACCCCGTTGGTGGTCAGCGTGTTGTTCGCCCACCGCAGGTTCGCGCTGGTGGTCGTGGACAGGAGCACCACGCAGCCGTCGGACTTCGTGGTGCGCAGCGCATGCTCGACGAGCTCTTGGGGGGTGACGGTCACGAGCGGGCCCTCTCGGCGGCGGTGTTGAGGATGCGTACGTCGCGGAACAGCGCGGCCGGGCAACCGTGGCTGACCGGCGCGACCTGGCCGGGCTGGGCCTTGCCGCAGTTGAACGCGCCGCCCAGCACCCACGTGCCGGGACCGCCGACTGCCTCCATCGACCCCCAGAACTCGGTCGTGGTGGCCTGGTAGGCGACGTCGCGCAGCTGTCCGGCCAGGCGGCCGTTCTCGATCCGGAAGAAGCGCTGCCCGGTGAACTGGAAGTTGTAGCGTTGCATGTCGATCGACCACGACTTGTCGCCGACGACGTAGATGCCGTGCTCGACGTTGCTCATGAGGTCCTCGGTGGAGACGTCCTCGGCCGCCGGCTTGACCGACACGTTGGCCATCCGCTGGATCGGTATGTGCCCCGGTGAGTCGGCGAACGCGCAGCCGTTGGAGCGGTCCAGCTGCAGCATCGGCGCCATCCGGCGGTCGAGCTGGTAGCCGACGAGCACGCCGTCCCTGACCAGGTCCCACTCCTGGGTCTGCGTCCCCTCGTCGTCGTACCCGATCGTGGCGAGCCCGTGGTCTACCGTGCGGTCGCCGGTCACCTGCAGGACCGGCGAGCCGTACTGCAGGGACCCGAGCTTGTCGACGGTGGCGAACGACGTGCCGGCGTAGTTGGCCTCGTAGCCGAGCGCCCGGTCGAGCTCGGTGGCGTGACCGATGGACTCGTGGATGGTCAGCCACAGGTTCGACGGGTCGACGACGAGGTCGTAGCGGCCGGGCTCGACCGACGGCGCGGCCAGCTTCTCCTCCAGGTGGCGGGGAAGCATGTCCAGCTCGCGCTGCCAGTCCCAGCCGTTGCCGTCCAGGTACTCCCAACCGCGGCCCACCGGCGGTGCGATCGTGCGCATCGAGTCGAAGCGGCCCGACTCCTCGTCGACCGCGAACGCCTCCAGCACCGGGTGCAGGCGGACCCGCTGCTGGGTGGTGACGGTGCCGGCGGAGTCGGCGTAGAACTTGTTCTCGAGCACCTGCCGCAGCCCGGCGGTGACGTGTGCGACCACGGGGTCGCGCAGCAGCATGGTGCTCCACTCGGCCAGCAGGTCGACCTTGGCCGCCAGCGGAACCGTGAACGGGTCGACCTCGTAGGCCGACACCCAGGTGCGGTCGGCGTGCACGGGTTCGGCGGCGAGCACGATGCGCTCGGAGTTGATCGGCTTGGCGACCTGGGCGACGCGGATGGCCTCCTCGGCGGCTCGGACCGCCGACTCCTTGGAGAGGACGTCGGTCGAGGCGAACCCCCAGGTGCCGTCGATGACGACGCGTACGGCGAAGCCGAGCTGCTCATGGTCGGTGGCGCCCTGCAGGGCGGCGTCGCGCAGGCTCAGGTCCTGGTTGCGGATGCGTTCGAGGCGGAAGTCCGCGTGCTCGACGCCGAAGTCGCGGGTGCGTTGGAGTGCGGCGTCGGCGAGCCGGCGAAGGGGGAGGTCGGTGAACGACGGATCGATCGGGTGGGTCGAGTCCATGGGGGCGACTCTACGTCGCCAGGGGGCGACTCTGCGTCGCCACGGGGAGTCAGCTTGCGATGAGACCGAACGCCTCGGGGTGCACGTCGGTGGGCCGGTGCGGAGCGATCACCTGGCCATTGGGCAGCAGCTCACCGGTGTCGTCGAACAGCACGATTCCGTTGCACAGCAGGCTCCAGCCCTGCTCGGGGTGCGTGGCGATCGTGTGTGCGGCCTCCCGGTCGGGCGCATCCGGTGGCGGGCAAGCAGGGGTGTGCGGGCACATGGTTCCCTCCGGTGCGTGCAATGCCATTGCGGTGATCCCATCGGTCGGACGGTCCCACTGCTGAGTGATCCAGGTCACTTGATCATTCATCATTGTGCACCGTAGTGCATTCCCCGTTCACGCTTTGTCCACACCTCCCGCGCGGCGTTGTGTGGTTTCGTTACGGAATCGCAAAACCCTGTCCATCAGGTGCTCGAGACGACCCCGAGTGGCGGCGTCGTCGGCTGCTCGGAACCGCCCGCGGGCTCCCTGGTGATGGCGATCCGGTCGCCGGGTCGCAGGTCGCGCACCAGTCGGCCCCTGCCACCCACGTCGGCGCCCCCGATCAGGACGTCGGCGGAGCGGGCGTTGCCCTCGCGGTCGAGGAGCCAGAGTTGGTAGACCCGCTCAGCGCCGATCGCCGGCAGGTCGTCGCCCAGCACCACGGCCCGCCCGAGCTCGCCGGAGCGGATCACGGTCAGGGTGCCGCCGCCACGCAGGTCGGCGGTGGTGGTCTCGGCGTCGTCGTGCTGGATGACCGCGGCGATCGGGTCGGGTGGGGCCGGCTCGTCGAACGCGGCACGCACACCCAGCAGGCCGGCTCCGGCAACCACCACGGC
>JALZDI010000195.1 GCA_030862655.1 Actinomycetota bacterium
CTGCTGCTCCGGCTGCCGGCGCCGTCACTGGAGACGTCCGGACACCCCCGGCCGTGGCCCGCGCTACGCGGCCTGGTCGCCGAGGTCACACACGACCTGGCCGAGTCCCAGCTCGTCGACGGTCCCACGGTCACCGTCAGCCTGCTGGCACGCGGCCGGGCCATCGGCACGCTGATCGCCGGTCGCCGGGCCGGGCAGCAATTCCGCTCCGGCGCCGTCGAGACCCTCGACGACCTGTGCCGCCGCGCGGCCTGGGCGCTCGACAACGCCCGGCTGTACCGCGAGCGGTCGACGATCAGCGCCGCTCTGCAGCGCAGCCTGCTGCCGGCCGCGCTGCCCCAGATCCCGAGGCTCGACCTCGGCATCGCCTACGAGGCAGCCGGTGAGGGCATCGACGTCGGCGGCGACTTCTACGACGTGTTCGCGCTCGACGGCACCCGCTGGGGGTTCGTGATCGGCGACGTGTGCGGCAAGGGCGCGGAGGCCGCGGCGGTGGCCGGGCTGGCCCGTCACTCGCTGCGCGTGCTCGCCCGGGAGAACCAGGGCGTGCCCCGGGTGCTGCAGCGGCTCAACGGCACGATCCTGGCCGAGGGCGAGGCGACGCGGTTCGTCACGCTGGTCTACGGCGAGCTGGCCCTCGCCGAGGACGGCGGGGTGACCGTGACCCTGGCGGCCGCCGGTCACCCGCTGCCGGTGCTGGTCAACGACGACGGCGCGCTGCGCACGGTGGGCCGACCGCAGACACTGCTCGGCGTGCTTCCCGACCTGGTCTTCCGCACCGACACCTTCCGGCTGCAGCGGGGCCAGCACCTGGTCATCACCACCGACGGCGTCGTCGACCGGCGGTCGGGCAGACGCGACCTCGGCGAGCGGGGGCTGCACACCGTGCTGCAGCAGTCCGCACGGCTGCCCGCGGCCGCGGTGGCGGCCCGGATCCGCCGGGCGGTCCTCGACTTCAGCACCGAGCCACTGCAGGACGACTTCGCCGTGCTCGTGCTGCAGCCGGTCGGCCTCGCCCCCGGCCGCTGACCCGTCCGGGCCCCCAGCCCGGCGTACTCGCACGGGAGCGCGCCTGCGAGAATGGCGGCCGCTGACAGCGTCGTCAGGTCACCGTGTGCACACCGCGATCTTCGAGGACGTCTCGTGACCGACGAACCCATCCAGATCCCGGCCGACCTGCGGCCGGCCGACGGCCGCTTCGGCTCCGGCCCATCCAAGGTGCGCCCCGCGGCCGTGCGGGCGGTCGCCGACACCGGCACCGCGGTGCTGGGCACCTCCCACCGCCAACCGCCGGTGAAGAAGCTCGTCGGTCGCGTCCGGGAGGGCCTGGCCGACCTGTTCTCCCTTCCCGAGGGCTACGAGGTGGTGCTCGGCAACGGCGGCACCACCGCGTTCTGGGACATCGCCACCCTGGGGCTGATCCGCACCAGGAGCCAGCACCTGTCGTTCGGCGAGTTCTCGTCGAAGTTCGCCAAGGCCGCGCAGAGCGCGCCGTTCCTGGACTCCCCCGACGTGGTCGAGGCCGAGCCCGGGACCCGGCCCGAGCCTCGGGGCCAGGCCGGGGTGGACGCCTACGCCTGGCCGCACAACGAGACGTCGACCGGCGTGATGGCGCCGGTGCGGCGGGTCGAGGGCGCCGAGGACGACGCGCTGGTGCTGGTGGACGCGACCTCCGGCGCCGGCGGCCTCCCGGTCGACGTCGCACAGTCCGACGTCTACTACTTCGCCCCGCAGAAGTGCTTCGCCGCCGACGGCGGGCTGTGGCTGGCCCTGATGTCGCCGCGCGCGCTGGCACGGGCCGAGGAGATGGCCGACACCGACCGGTGGGTGCCCGCGTTCCTGGACCTGCCGACCGCGATCGACAACTCCCGCAAGAACCAGACCTACAACACGCCGGCGCTGGCCACGCTGCTGCTGCTGGCCGAGCAGCTGGACTGGGTAAACGGCAATGGCGGGCTGGACTGGGCCGTGGGACGTACGACGGACTCGTCGTCGCGGCTGTACACCTGGGCGGAGAAGTCAACGCACACCACGCCGTACGTGCAGGACCCCGACGCGCGCTCGCTGGTCGTCGGCACGATCGACTTCGACGACGCGGTGGACGCGTCTGCGGTCGCGAGGGTGCTGCGCGCCAACGGGATCGTCGACGTGGAGCCGTACCGCAAGCTGGGCCGCAACCAGCTGCGGGTCGGCATGTTCCCCGCCGTCGACCCTGCCGACGTCGAGGCGCTGACGCAGTGCATCGACCACGTGGTCGAGCGCCTCTCATGACGCGTCACCGGATCTGGATGGGTGCGCGGCCGCGTCGCCGGCGGCGGTAGCCCAGCAGCAGCCCGATGAGCAGCGCCGCGGCCACCACGACGATGTAACCGGTCGGGCGGACCTGCGGCCGGTCCTGCTCCTCCGGCTGCTGCGGCGCCGGCGTGGGTGCGGGGCCGGCACGGGCGTCGTCCTCGGCCGGTACGTCGACCACGTACACCGGTGAGCTGCCGCCCTCACTGCCGACGTAGACCCGGCGGCCCTCGGGCGCCGCGGCGACGGTCTCGCCCTGCTCCACCCGCGGCAGCCGGAATGTCGACCGCACCCGCCAGCCGGGGAGCCCGACCACGTGGGCGCTGCCATAGTCGCGCAGCACCACGTCGCCGTCGGCCAGCAGCGCCGCGTCCGTGACGATGGCCGGTGCGTCGGCGACCCGCCGCAGCCGGTAGCTGTCCCGGGACGAGCCCAGCACGGGCGCGGCGTAGACACCGCCCAGGGCCTCCTTGCTGACCACGAACAGGGTCGGCCCACGCACCACCAGGGCCTCCGCGTCGCGGGCGCCGCCGGGGTAGGTGAGCGAGGTCGTGCGTGGCCGCACGGTCCTCGCACCGCGCCGCGGCTCGTCGATGACGTAGGCCTCGACACTGGCGCGCTCGGCGTCGTTGTCGCCGATGTCGCCGACCACCAGCCGGCCGCCCGGCGCGGGCGCCAGCGCCTCGAAGTCATCGGCCTCGGCCCCGGCAAGCATGGTCTCGCCGACCACGGCACCGTCGCGCATCGACAGCACGAGCACCCGGGCGTCGTCGCCGGAGTCGTTGACGGTGTACGCCAGCCCGGGCCGCGTGCGGCTGACCGCCAGCCCGCTGGACTCGACGACGCGCTCGTCGTCGATCCGGAAGGCCAGCCGCGCCCGGTCGCCGCCGCTGGGCTCGGCGGCCGCAAGGGGGTTCGCGGGAGCGGCGAGCGGCCCCGCGACCAGCCCGGCGACCAGGACGAGCACGGCGCGCCTGGCTCGGTTCACGAGAGCATCCGCGCCAGTGCCGGCCGCACGCCCCACTGCGCGACGAGGTCGTCGTACTCGCGCAGCGTCTGCGCTGCCGGCGGCGTCCCGGTACGCACTGCGCGCAGCAGCACGTTACGTGGGGTGTGCTCGCTCTCCACGAACTCCACGACGTCGACGCGGTAGCCGTGCCGACGCAGCAGGGCCGCCCGGAACGCGTCGGTGAGCACGTCGGCGAGCCGCTCGCGCAGGATGCCGTGCTGCAGCACCAGCCGGTAGGCGGCGGGAGGCTCGGCACCGCGCAGCTGGGCCTGCAGGTCGTGGTGGCAGCAGGGCGCGGCCAGCACCACCGGCGCCTGCCAGCGCACCGCACGGGCGAGCGCCTCGTCGGTGGCGGTGTCGCACGCGTGCAGCGCCAGTACGACGTGCGGGTCGCCAGACATCTCCGCACCTGCCTCGGTGCCGGCGATGGTGCCCTCCACGAACGTCAACGCACGCTCGACGCCGAGCTGTGCGGCCAGCTCGGCGTTGCGCTGCCGCGACCGGGTGCGTACGTCGACCCCGACCATACGTACGGGCAGCCCGCGGGTGCGCGCGAGGTAGGCGTACGCGGCGAACGTGAGGTAGGCGTTGCCACAGCCGAGGTCCACCACCCGCAGCGGCGCCTCGACGGTCGGCTCCGGCAACCGACCGGTGCGCTGCGCGTCGTCGAGCGTCGCGGACAGGATGCGTAAGAAGTCCTCCACCTGGCGAAGCTTCGCCTGCCGGCTCGGCTTCACGCTCCCGCGGTGGTCGGTGATGCCGATCGCGTGCAGCACCGGGTCCCCGGTGTCGAGCAGCCGTGGCTTGGTGCGGTCGTGCGGCTGCCGCGTCGGCGGTGCGTCCGCGTCGTCACGCGCCCGGGTGTGCACCAGCGCGTCGCCCTTCTTGGTGACGCGCAGCTGTGTCGTCGCGTCGGTGGTGTCGAGGTGCCAGTTGCCGAACGGCATCGCCAGCAGCTCGTCGAGTGCCCTCTCGGCCGGCGCCCCAGGTGCGAGGTTGCGGGTGTGCGCCTGCTGTTCGTCGTACGCGGTGACCTGCAGGCGCAGGCCGGCCTTGAGCTCGACGTAGCGCAGCTCCACCCGGCGCCACACGGGCTGCACGCCCCGTCGGCGTCCGGCCGCGACGGCACGCACCAGCCGTGCGTCGTCGAGCACGGCCGAGCGCACGTCGGCGAGGGCGTCGGCGAGCGGGCGGCTCATCCGGGGTCCCCGCGGAAGCGTGAGCGCAGCGAGCGCTTTCGTGGGGTGAGGGCCATGCCTCAAGCCTGTCACGGGCACGCCTACACGGCGGCGGCGTGGTGCTGCGAGACTGGCGTCATGGACTACACACGGCTGGGTCGTAGCGGTCTGCAGGTGTCGCGGCT
>JALZDI010000029.1 GCA_030862655.1 Actinomycetota bacterium
CCCCAGCGCCCGCAGCTCGTCGGGCGAAACGGGAACGACATGGGTGCGGCGCAGGTGCGCGAGCTGCAGCCGGTGCTCGAGGCTGCGCAGGAACCGGTATGCCGACGCCAGCGCAGCGCCGTCCTCGCGACCGACGTAGCCACCACGGGTCAGCGCCTCGAGTGCGACCAGGGTGGTGCCGCTGCGCAGCGTCTGGTCACCCCGGCCGTGCACCAGCTGCAGCAGCTGCACGGCGAACTCGATGTCGCGCAGCCCGCCCGGCCCCAGCTTGATCTGCCGGTCCAGCCGGTGGTTGGGGATGTGGTCGACGACCCGCCGGCGCATCGACTGCACGTCCTCGACGAAGTTCGGGCGCTCGGCCGCGTGCCACACCAGCTCGCCGACCGCGTCGACGTACCGCCGCCCCAGATCCCGGTCGCCGGCGACCGGGCGGGCCTTCAGCAGGGCCTGGAACTCCCAGGTCTTGGCCCAGCGCTCGTAGTAGGTGACGTGGCTGGCCAGCGTGCGCACCAGCGGCCCGGCCTTGCCCTCCGGGCGCAGCGCGGCGTCGACCGGCCAGATCGTGCCCTCGGGGGTGTGGTCGCTGCACAGCCGCATGGTCGCCGACGCGAGCTGCACAGCCGCCCGCATCGCCGGCCCCTCCTCGGTGCCGTCGGCGGGCTCGGCCACGAAGATCACGTCGACGTCGCTGACGTAGTTGAGCTCGCAGCCGCCGGCCTTGCCCATGCCGATGACTGCGAGGCGGCACCGCGCGGCCTGCTCGGGATGCGCCGCCGCGACGATCCGCAGCGCGGCGTCCAGGGTCTCGCCGGCGAGGTCGGCCAGCAGCGCCGACACCTCGTCGACGCTGAGCACCGCGGTGAGGTCGCGTGCGGCCACCTGCAGCAGCCGGCGGTGGTAGGCGACCCGCAGCGAGTCGGCGTCGCCGGCGGTCGAGACCACGTCGAGGTGCGGCGGCTCCCGCCCGTCGAGGTCGTGCCAGACGTCGGGGTGACGGCAAACGAAACGACCCAGCGCCTCGCTTGCCCCGAGTACGGCGGCCAGCCGCTCACGCAGCGCCATCCGATGCTGCAGGGCGTCGAGCAGCTGCTCCTGGGCGTCGCTGCCCTCCATCACCTCCAGCAGCAGCCGCAGCGCCTGGTCCGGGTCGGCGCTGAACGCCAGCGACTCCACGATGTCGTCGGCGTGCGCCCCGAGGTGCTGGACCCGCTCGGCCGCGCTCTGCACGTCGACGAACCCGAGCCGCGCCAGCCTCCCGCCGCTGGTCGCCAACCGCTCGGTCATCGCGGCTCCCGTACGACGTCGGCGAAGGCGGCGGCGACGAGGCGTCCGGTCGCGAACAGCCGGTCCTCGGCCTCCTTGACCTGCTGCAGCGCCTGGTCGACGTCGAGCCCCCGGCGAGAGGCGCTCTCCCGGTCCTCCTCCGCCCACCTCGCGACCACCGCGTGGTCGGCCTCGGGGTGGAACTGCACGCCCCACACCCGCTCGCCGGTCCGGATCACCTGCGGTGCGCCGTCGGCGGTGGCGGCGAGCACCCGTGTGCCCGCGGGGAGCCGGGTGACCACGTCACTGTTCCAGTGCGGGACGAACGGGTCGGCCTGATCGACATGCGGCCCGAACATGCGGTCGTCGGCTGCGCCGGGCCGCCATCCGATCGGACGCACGCCGGCGGTCTGCCCGCCCGGGTTGCGCTCGCTCACACCGCCGAGCGCGACCGCCAGCAGCTGGTGACCCAGGCAGATGCCCAGGGCCGGGTGGTCGGCCTCGACCGCGAGCCGCAGCAGCCGTTTGGTCGGGGTGAGCCAGGGGTGCGCGGCGTCGTCGTGCGCCCCCATCGCGCCGCCGAGCACCAGCAGACCGTCGTGGTCGTCGAGGTGCGCGGGCAGCCGGTCCCCGGCGAACGGACGGCGTACGTCGAGGCGCACACCGGCCGCGGCCAGCCAGTCGCCGAACAGCGCCGGCGGACAGTTGTCCTGGTGCTGGACGACCAGGAGCGCAGCGGGTGCAGGCACGCCTCGAAGGCTAGCCGAGGCGACGTAACCGGGACCGTGGTGGCGCGTTGGACGGTTCGAGGAGCGAACCGACCCCGGACGGAGGAGCGCGCGGTGAGAGGCAGGAGCGTGCTGACGGCGTTCGCCGCGGCCGCCGTGGCACCGGTCGCGCTCATGGTCGTGACGACCGGGCCCGAGCCCGCGCGCGCGTCCGCGCCGCAGGACTGCTTCTGGACCAGCGTGTTCGACGAGCGCAACGGCAACGCCTTCTACCCCGACACCGCCGTCAACTACTACCTGGGCCGGGTCAGCCTGCCGCCGGAGGCCACGCTGGTCATGCGCGGCCGGTTCCCGCACGCCCGTTACATGTCCTTCAACGCCTACGACGAGGCCGGCCGGCCCACCGACGCCCTGGCGGACTTCAGGATCAGGCCCGAGCGCGGCGCGACGAACCCCTTCCGGGCCGGCAACCTCCGCCACCGGCCGCGGCGGGACTACACCGTACGGGTGGTCGCCGCCCCGCCGCCGCAGCAGCGCCGGCGCAACACCGTGTACCTCGGCAGCGACGGACGCCCGACGTTCAGCGGCTCGGTCGTCTACCGGGTCTACCTGCCCGACCGGGGGCGCAACCAGTTCGGCGGGACCGGGCTGCCCGAGGTCGCGCTGCGGCTGCCGGACGGCACCGAGGTCGACCAGCCGGCCGCCTGCTTCGCCCCCACCAACCAGCCGAACACCGGCCTCAACGCCGCCGACCGTCGCTCCAGCGGGCCGCGTACGCGTGCGCTGTCGACGGCCAGCGACCCGCTCGACTGGGAGCGGTTCTTCAACATGCCCCGGTCGGTGGTGCGGGCAGCCTCCGAGGAGACGGCGGCCCAGATGTCCGACGAGCAGCAGGGCGGCTTCTTCAGCGACCAGAACAACGCCTACATCTCGGCGTTCACGTCTCGCTCGTACGGCGACGTCCTCGTGCTCACCGGCCGGCTGCCCGCGGTCTCGCGGACCCACGACCGCGTCCGGATGTTCAGGTCGGGGCAGCTGCGCTACTGGTCGATGTGCAACGGCACGATCTTCCCGTCCGGCGCCACGGAGACCGTCGACTGCGTCTTCGACGAGGAGGTCGTCACCCGGGACGCCCGCTTCCGCATCGTGGTGAGTACGCCGGAGGACCGGCCGGCCAACGCCCGCCGCCGCTGTGGCGTGACGTGGATGGCGTGGGGAGCCCGCCCCGACGGGGTGATGATCATGCGCAACCAGCTGCCGTCGCCGGGCTTCGACCGGGCGGTGCAGGACGTGCGCCGGCCCGGGGCCGAGAGTCGCACGCTCGGCCCGTTCATGCCGCGCGGGTCCTACACGTCCACCAGGCGCTTCGAGTCCCGAGGGTGTCCGCGCGGCTGATCCGGAGGCCGGCACGTGGGCGGACGCGGATCGTGGTCGCGCCCGTGTCCACGATCGGTGCCTGCCCCTCCGGCGGCACAATGAGGGCGTGGACAAGTACCGCGCGGTGACGTTCGTGCAGAAGCGGCTGGCCAATCCGCTGGTCCGCTCGGTGCTGGACCGCGGGTGGCGGGTCCCGGGATATGCGTTGCTGGAGACGCGGGGCCGCAGGTCGGGTCAGCCCCGCCGTACGCCGGTCGGCGACGGCCTGGACGCCGACGGCCGCACGTTCTGGATCGTGTCCGAGCACGGGCGGCGCTCGGCGTACGTGCTGAACATCGAGGCCGACCCGCACGTGCGGGTGCGCGTCCGCGGCCGCTGGCGCAGCGGCACGGCGTACCTGCTGCCCGACGACGACACCCGCGAGCGACAGCGGCTGCTGGGCCGCCGGTTCAGCGCCCGCGTCAACGCGGCTGCGGTGCGCTCACTGGGCACCGAGCTGCTGACCGTGCGGATCGACCTCGACCCGGTCGCGTGAGGTCGCGCCACCCCGGTGTTCGTGCAGGGACAGGGACCGGTCGCTGCGCCGGCCGCTCGTCCGACCGGAGTCGAGCCACTCGCCGGCAGCACGCTGCGTCCGGTCGACCAGCTCGCGCGCATGGCCGAAGTCTGACGCCGCGACCGTGAGCGGGCACAGCGGCGCCATGACGCGCACGTCCGGGGTGCCGGCGACGGGTGCGGTAGGGACGCAGCGGGACGACGGTGCTGCGCCGCAGACCCCGCCACGACCGGGCCAGGTCGTCGCCTCGCGGCCGATGCCGAAGCCGCCGACGTAGCCGGAGAGCACGAATGCGGTCGTCATGACGCCCTCCCGGCGGTTCCCCCGGCGTCGCGGTCAGGTCTGGTCGGCCCATCGTCACAGCACGGGCAGCATGCGCTCCTTCTCGAAGTTGGTGACCTGCCGGCGGTAGTCGTCGAACTCCTGCCGCTTGTTGCGCAGGAAGAAGTCGAAGACCTGCTCCCCCAGTGTCTCGGCGACCAGCTCGCTGTTCTCCATCAGCCCGATCGCGTCGTCGAGGTTCTTCGGCAGCGGCTCGATACCCATCGCCCGCCGCTCCCGGTCGGTCAGCCCCCAAACGTCGTCCTCGGCCCCGGGCGGCAGCGGGTAGTCCTCCTCGATGCCCTTCATGCCCGCCGCCAGCATCACCGCGAAGGCGAGGTAGGGGTTCGTCGCGGTGTCGATGGAGCGCAGCTCGATGCGGGTGGACTGGCCCTTGGACGGCTTGTACATCGGCACCCGCACCAGGGCCGAGCGGTTGTTGTGCCCCCAGCAGATGTACGACGGCGCCTCGCCGCCGGCCGCCATCCGCTTGTAGGAGTTGACCCACTGGTTGGTCACCGCGGTGATCTCGGCAGCGTGGTGCAGCAGCCCGGCGATGAACGACCGGCCGGTCTTGGACAGGTGGTACTCCGAGCCGGCCTCGAAGAAGACGTTCTGGTCGCCCTCGAACAGGGACATGTGCGTGTGCATGCCGGAGCCGGCGTACTCGGTGAACGGCTTGGGCATGAACGACGCGTACAGCCCCTGCGACAGCGCCACCTCCTTGACCACGACGCGGAACGTCATGATGTTGTCGGCGGTCGAGAGCGCGTCGGCGTAGCGCAGGTCGATCTCCTGCTGCCCGGGCGCGCCCTCGTGGTGGCTGAACTCCACCGAGATCCCCATCGACTCCAGCATCGTGATCGCCTCGCGGCGGAAGTCGCTGCCCGCGCCCTGCGCGGTGTGGTCGAAGTAGCCGCTGCGGTCGACCGGCACCGGGTCGAGGCTGTTGCCGCCCGGGGTGTTCTTGAACAGGAAGAACTCGATCTCGGGGTGGGTGTAGAACGTGAAGCCCTTGTCGGCGGCCCTGCTCAGCGTGCGCTTGAGCACGTAGCGCGGGTCGGCGTACGACGGGGCGCCGTCGGGCATGACGATGTCGCAGAACATCCGCGCGGTGGCTGGGTACTCCCCGCGCCAGGGCAGGATCTGGAACGTCGCCGGGTCGGGCTTGGCGAGCATGTCGGCCTCGTAGACACGGGCGAAGCCCTCGATCGCCGAGCCGTCGAAGCCGATGCCCTCGTTGAACGCGCCCTCGAGCTCGGCCGGAGCGATCGCGACGGACTTGAGGAAGCCAAGGACGTCGGTGAACCACAGGCGCACGAAGCGCACGTCACGCTCCTCGAGCGCGCGCAGCACGAACTCCTCCTGCTTGCCCATTCCTTGCCTCCTCGCCGGACGACCTGCAGGGTCGTCCGCCAGTCTGCCCGAAGCATGTTTCGCCCGCGTTTCCGGCCGCCCTGCACCGATAGGCGCGTAGTGGTCGGCTCGACCGGCCCCGACCCGACCACTTCGCGCCACTCAACGGGCGTCGCGCAGACAACGCAGCAGACATCTAGGCTGAGGCCGTGGCCCAGCTTCGACTCGCACTCGTCCAGGACGACTTCGTGGTCGGCGACATCGCCGGCAACGCCGACCGGGTCCTCGCCCGCACGCGTGAGGCGGTCGAGGCGGGTGCGCACCTGGTCGCGTGCCCCGAGATGGCGCTGACCGGTTACCCCATCGAGGACCTCGCGTTCCGCTCGTCGTTCGTGCAGGCCTCCAAGGACTCGGTCGGCGCGCTGGCGCAGCGGCTGCAGGCGGAGGGTCTCGGCGACTGCCCGGTGCTGGTCGGCTACCTCGGCAGCGACACCGGCCAGGCCGGCCGGGCGGGCCGCCCGAAGGGGGCGCCGCAGAACGCCGCGGCGATCCTGCACCGGGGCCGGGTGGTCGCCTGCTACGCCAAGCACCACCTGCCCAACTACGGCGTCTTCGACGAGTACCGCTACTTCGTCCCGGGCGACACCATGCAGGTGGTGCGCGTGCGCGGCGTCGACGTGGCGTTCTGCATCTGCGAGGACCTCTGGCAGGACGGCCCGTCGGTCACCGCCCGCTCGGCCGACGCGGGTCTGCTCGTGGTCATGAACGGCTCGCCGTACGAGCGAAACAAGGACGACCGGCGCCTCGAGCTGTGCGCGGCGCGGGCCCGTGAGGCCGGCTGCCCGCTGGCCTACGTCAACCTCGTCGGCGGGCAGGACGAGCTCGTCTTCGACGGCGACTCGATCGTGGTCGACGCCGACGGCGACGTGGTCGCCCGTGCGCCGCAGTTCGACCCCGCGCTGCTCGTGGTCGACCTCGGCCTGCGGGCGGCCGACCCGGAGGCGTCGGTCGCACCGGAGTCGGACTACAGCGGGCTGAGCATCGAGGGTACGGCGATCTCGCGCGACCCGGTGCCGTCGTACCCGCCGCAGCCCGGGGTGGTGGCACCGCGGCTGGAGGACGACGCGGAGGTCTACCAGGCCCTGGTCGTCGGACTGCGCGACTACGTGCGCAAGAACGGCTTCGCGTCGGTGCTGCTCGGCCTGTCCGGAGGCATCGACTCCACGCTGACCGCGGTGATCGCCTGCGACGCGATCGGTGCGGGCAACGTCTACGGCGTCTCCAACCCCAGCGCCTGGTCGAGCGAGCACTCCAGGACCGACGCGGCCGAGCTGGCCGAGCGCACCGGGCTGCACTACCAGGTGGTGCCGATCGCGCCGATGTTCGACGCCTTCCAGGAGCGGCTGGGCTTCGACGGGATCGCCGAGGAGAACCTGCAGGCGCGCATCCGAGCCAACGTCTGGATGGGCCTGTCCAACCAGGACGGCCACCTGGTGCTCGCGTGCGGTAACAAGAGTGAGCTCGCGGTCGGCTACTCCACCATCTACGGCGATGCGGTGGGCGGCTATGCGCCGCTGAAGGACGTGCTCAAGACCGAGGTGTGGCGACTCTCCCGGTGGCGCAACGACGAGGCGGGGCGGCGCGGTGAGAAGCCGCCCATCCCAGAGGGCGTGCTCAGCAAGCCGCCGAGCGCCGAGCTGCGACCCGGCCAGCTCGACAGCGACGCGCTGCCCGACTACGCGTTGCTCGACGACGTGCTCGACGACTACATCGAGCACGACCACGGCTCGGCGGCGCTGGTCGCGGACGGCTTCGACCCCGACCTGGTCGAGCGGGTGCTGCGGCTGGTCGACCGCGCCGAGTACAAGCGCCGGCAGTACCCGCCCGGTCCGAAGGTGTCGGTGCGCAACTTCGGACGCGACCGCCGGCTGCCGATCTCCAACGCCTGGCGCGAGGTCGCCCCCCACTGACCCTCGCGACCCCATCCCGCCGAGACTGCGCAAGCGCCCCACCCCATCCCGCCGAGACTGCGCGAATGTCTCAGTGGAAGGTGTGCTCGTCGCCGGGGAACGTGCCCTCGGCAACCTCCGCGGCGTAGCGCTGGGCCGCGTCGAGCAGCACGCCGTGCACATCGGCGTACTGCTTGACGAACCGCGCCATGCGGCCGGTGCGCATCCCGGCCATGTCCTGCCACACCAGCACCTGCGCGTCGCAGTGCGGGCCGGCGCCGATCCCGATCGTGGGGATCGTCAGCTTGTCGGTCACCTGCTGCGCGACCTCGCCGGGCACCATCTCCATCACCAGGGAGAACGCCCCGGCCTCTTCCAGCGCGGTAGCCTCCTCCAGCAACCGTGCGGCCGCCTCTCCGCGGCCCTGCACCCGGTAGCCGCCCAGCCCGTGCTCACTCTGCGGGGTGAACCCGATGTGCGCCATCACGGGGATGCCGGCTCGGCTCAACAGCTCCACCTGCGGCACCACCGCCAGCCCACCCTCGAGCTTGACCGCCTGCGCATCGGCTTCCTTCATGAAGCGTACGGCGGTATGGAACGCCTGCTCCGCGGACGCCTGGTAGGACCCGAAGGGCAGATCGGCCACCACCAGCGCGCGGTGCACGGACCGCGTGACGGCACGGACGAGCGGGATCAGCTCGTCCACCGTGACCGGCAGCGAGGTCTGGTTGCCGAACACGTTGTTGCTGGCCGAGTCACCGACGAGCAGCACCGGGATGCCCGCCTCGTCGAAGGTCTGCGCGGCGTACTGCTCGTAGGCCGTCAGCATCGCCCACTTCTCACCGCGCTGCTTCATCTCGCGCAGGTGGTGAACGCGCACCCTCTTCGCCGGACCGGTGGGCTTGGCGGACGGTCCGCTGCCGTAGGGCGCTGGCATCTCGCTCATGGTGGCCACCTCACTGACACTCTCGAGGCTCCCCGCTGGAGTCCCCGGACACCTCTCAGAGTGTCACCGGTCCTGCGTCAGGCGCGACACCTGGGGGATGTCACCTCGGTCACGCGGAGCACTCGCGCAGCCTCGGCGCGAAGGGAGGGAGCACTCGCGCAGCCTCGATGCGAAGGGAGGGGGCACTCGCGCAGCCTCGGCGCGAAGGCGAGGACGCGTCAGGCGGTCCAGTCGAGGAGGACGTCGCCGGCCATGATGGCCGCGAACCAGATCGCCGCGGCGACCAGCGGCATGGCCAGCACGACGTAGGGGCGGCGGTTGAACCACCGGATCGCCAGCACGAACTGCACCACCCAGAGCAGCACGAGTACGACGACCGCCCAGCCCGGCGCCACCAGGCCGGACGCCCCGTAGAGCCACAGCATGCAGACCAGGCCGGCGACGCCGATCCACGGGCCGGACCGCTCGAGGTGGAGCCTCACCCACCCATCCTCGCAGCCGCCAGCTGCTCCGAGAGCAGCTGTCGGGCCTCCACCAGCGACGGGCCGTACCAGGTCAGGTGCCGTCCGGAGACGCACGCGCACGGCACTCCGGGGAACGCCTCTGGACCGTCCCGGTCGTGGAACGCGTACGGCTCGTCCGGCAGCACCACGAGGTCGTGGTCCGGCAGCCGCGCTAGGTCGATTCGCGGATACCGCTCCTCGTCACCGGACAGCACGTTCTCGACCCCGAGCCGCGCCAGCAGGTCGCCGGCGAAGGTGTCGCGTCCCAGCGCCATCCACGGGCGTCGCCATATCGGCACCACGGCACGATGGGAGGGCGCCGGCGCCGGCGTCCGCCACTGCTGCGCCGCGAGCTCGAGCCACTCCGGCCGGTCGAGATGCAGCACCTCGAACATCCGCCGCAGCGACTCCAACGCCTCCGGCACCGTCGTGGGTGCGGTCACCCACACCGCGATGCCATGTTCGCGCAGCCGACGCAGATCCACCGCACGGTTCTCCTCCTCGTTGGCCACCACGACGTCGGGACGCAGGCCGACGATGGCGTCGACGTCAGGGTTCTTGGTGCCACGCACACGCACGACGTCAAGGTCTGCCGGGTGCGTGCACCAGCTGGTGGCACCGACAAGTGAGGACCGCTCGGTCAACGCGATCGACTCGGTCAACGACGGCACGATGGACACGATGCGTCGTGGTCGATCATGCAGAGCAAGCAGGTTTCCGATGTCGTCGTGCATGTCCTGAACCGTATCCGCAGACATCGACGCACCGATTGTGGTGTTCGGTTTTCCTTGCACAGCAAGAGAAAACGCGCACATTGTGTTCGCGAAAACCAAGGACGTGCATCAACGGACCACAACGACGCGCGCAAACTCGTAGTGCGGAAACGGTTTACGTGACGCGCCGAACTTGGAAAGATCACAAACGAGGATGTCGAAAAGTGTCATCCTCATGACAAGAACAACTCCGGCGCCCGCCGGACGACATCCCATAGGGGAGGCAACGGTGGCAACAACCACGGCGAAGAGGTCGCCGGCGAGGAAGGCGACTGCGAAGAAGTCACCCGCTAGGAAGACCACGAAGAAGTCGACCGCAAAGAAGTCACCGGCGCGCAAGACCGCCGCCAAGAAGACCACGGGTCGCAAGACCACTGCCAAGAAGAGTCCCGCGAAGCGGACGACTGCCAAGAAGTCACCGGCGAAGAAGACCACCAGGAAGTCGCCGGCGAAGAAGACGACCGCAAAGAAGTCACCGGCGAAGAAGACCGCCGCCAGGAAGACGTCCGCGGCGAAGAAGTCCACTGCGCGCAAGACCACGGCCAAGAAGAGCCCCGCGAAGCGGGCGACCGCCAAGAAGTCGCCGGCGCGCAAGACCGCCGCCAAGAAGACCTCCACGGCCAAGAGGACAACGGCCAGGAAGTCGTCCCCCGCCCGCAAGGCCACCACGGCCCGGGCTGCCAAGAAGAGTCCCGCGCGCCGCACGTCCACCGCGCGGACCACCACCAGGAAGGCACCGGCCCGCCGCACCACCAAGCGGTCCTGAGCAACGCCTGACACGCGCGGGGGCCCGCC